>CAZTEZ010000265.1:0-4722 GCA_964611815.1 uncultured Bacteroidia bacterium
CTTCCTGCCGCTGTTCTACTTCCACGGGTCGATGATGCCCGAGCGGAAGTAGAACAGCGGCAGGAAGCTGCCCAGGTGCGCCAGCGCCCACAGCATCCCGAAGCGCGCATCGCGCAGACGGGTGCCCATATTGAAGAGCACGAACGTCGTCAGTATCCCGCAGATGGCGTTGGGCAAGCGCGCGGCGTATTCGCCAACGCCGAATGCCTTCATGCTGGCGGCTTGCATCCAGATAAACAGCGGCGGCTTTTGATAGAAGGGCTTGAAGCCGATGTGTACGCGCAGGTAGTCGCCCGTGACGATCATCTCGCGTGCAGCTTCGGCGAAGTTAATCTCATCCCAATCGAACAAATGCACCAGCCCCAGCCCGGGCAAGCAAAGCCCGGCTGCAAAGGCCAGCAGTAGCCAAATAGTGCTTCGGTTGTTCTGCATCGAATTATCGGAAACAGACCAAAATTAAGTTGCCCCCACTCGGATGCAAGCGCGCACGTCGGAAATTACTATATTCGTTACGCTCTCCTTTTAACCGCGCACAACACATGCTGTTCAAATCCATTGACGACGCCCTTGCCGATACCGATAAGGCTATCGAGCTTGACCTCCACGAACAACACCTGACGGAGTTCCCCGAATCGGTCGGCCGACTCGAAAAGCTCGAGATCGTCAACCTGAGCGGCAACCACGATCTGGACATCGACGCGGTGTTCACGGTGCTCGCCAAGCTGCCCAACCTCAAGAAGGTGAACGTCATGGATTGCGATTGCGACCACCTGCCCGACAGCATCGGCGATTTCCCGGCGCTCGAGTACCTGCACATCGACAACAACGGTCTGCACAGCCTGCCCGTCAGCATCGGCAACGCGAAAACGCTGACCAATATCAGCGCCGACAACAACCTCATCGACGAGCTACCCGATAGCTTTTACACGCTGCCTAAGCTCAAGTTCGCGAGCTTCACGAACAACAAGCTCAAAGCCATCTCGCCCAAGCTGAAAGAGATGGGCGCGCTCATCACGCTGCACCTGCGCGACAACGACTTCGACGATGCCACCAAAGAGCAGATCGAGAGCAACCTGCCGGATAGCATCTTCATTTATAAGCTGTAGGCACTTACCGACTCCTTTTTCCGGATTTAATGCCCCAGTTCGGACATTTTCGTCCTGAACTGCGGATATTTACAGTTCCAAACCCACCTGGGCATGCGCAACTGTATTCTCCCGATACTATTACTGTTGATCGCGCTGGGCCAACTGCAGGCGCAGGGCATAGTGCGTATTGCGGAATACAAAGCGGCGCTCGACACCGCGACGGGTGCGGATTATGCCGAACTGCTCTACAAAATCGGGCACAGCTACTACGCGACGAACCCCGATAGCGGGCTCTATTGGTCGCAGCGGGCGGTGGTGGCAGGCGAGCTGTTCAATGTGCGTGGCGCACACAAGTACCCGCTGGCCGTGGGCGTGAACCTAGAGATGCTCACCCGAAACAGCGAAGCTCTGGAGGTGTATTTCAGAGGCCTTCGGCAGGCAACTATTGTGAAAGACACGGCCATACAAGCCGCCTACCTGAACAATATCGGCATCGTTTATGGACAAATGGGGCGCTGGGACGAAGCTCGGCCTTATTTCCGCCGTGCGCTGGCGAAGTATGAGGCCCTACAATTGCCCAACAGGATTGCTCAGTTACAGAACAGTTTGGGCAACACGTATTTTGAGACCATGAAGTTCGACTCCGCTTTGGTCTATTACGAGCCGGCCGTGCGTTTCGCGCTCAGCACCGGCGAGCCCTACAACATCGCGAGCAAGACCGTCAATTACTCCATGGCTTTGGGCGAGGTAGGCCAACCCGACTCGGCGGTCTACTACGGCGAATTGGCCTTCAAAGGCTTTCGGGAAGTGGGCCACACCGCCGGCGAGATTACTGCCCTGCTCAACCTGGCCGAACTCAGCCGACTGAACGGCCAACTGGAAGCCGCCGAGCGCTATGCGCTGCAAGGTCAGGCTATGGCGAAAGAGGCTAACCTGTCTTTCGAGTACGGGGTTTCTTTCAAGAACCTGACGCAGATTTACCACGACATGGGCCGTTGGCGAGCGGCTTTTTTTGCTGACCAAACACGCGACTCACTGGAGGCTGCGCGACGTGACGGGCAGGGCATCGATAAGCTCGCCCGGCTGGAGGCCCAACACCAGGTGGAAGTGGAGCAGATCCGTGAAGAGCAGCTCGCCCGCGAGCGCCAGGCCAAGCTGCAGGCCGAGCGTCAGCGCCGCAACTTGCTGATCGACTTCACGGTCGTGGGCGTGTTGCTCGTGTTGTTTTTGGGGCTCATTGCCAACCGCCGGGTGAAGCTGCCGCCCTATGCCACGCGCATCGTGGGCTTTCTCCTACTGATCATCACCATCGAGTTCATCATCGTGCTGCTCGACCCCATCTTCGAGCCCATCGTCGGCGAGAACCATCTGTACAAGCTGTCGATCAATGTGCTGATCGCCTTGGCGCTGCTTCCCTTCCACCAGCTGGGCATGCGCTATCTGCGGCGCTATATGGCGCAGGAGGTAGAATCTGCTAATCCCTGAAAGGCGTTTCCTCTCCTCTCACTAATTCGAGATTTCGTTCAACCAACGCTTAGCCTCCTCCGGTCTCGTAAACAGTTTGACGTAATACTCGTCTTTGAGCGTGGCGATGATCTGGTGCAGCAGCTCGCTAATCAGCTCTCCCGTGGGTGGGATGAGCGCGATGTACTTGAGCCCAAACTCACTGGCGTGCTCTTGTGCCGCCTCGGCATAGCGCAGAAAGGCCGAGAAGGGCGCTTTTTCACAAAACTGCATATCGATGAACAGCGCCTTGCAGTTGTAGGCTTTCAGCCCGTCGATGATCGCCTGGCGCAATTCCAGGATAACTCTGAAGTGCTCAATGCGTGTAAGCTCGAGGTGCATCGTGCGGAATTCCGGCACATACGATAGGCTGGCGCCAGGTACACGGAGTTGATGTTCAGCAAGGGGGTGGTTAATACTGTCAGGGGACATGAAAGCGGACGGATTAACAGAGGAGAGGCTTAAACAAGGAACTGGGCAGTTTGTGTAGTTAATTACGTTGCTTCCTTGTCTGAGTTCGTCGAATAATCCACCTTTTCGGTGAAAGTCCTAATCTGTCAGTTAAAGCTGCCACGGTGTTCGGTCAAAACAAGCCTGCTCTGCTTACGAACTTAGCAACTCAAGTAGCCACGCTTCTGCCGCATGTGCATCTGTGAAGTATTGTACCAATACGTTTACAGAAATATTCGCCTGAAAATCTTCGGTGTTGGTTTGAAATTGCTGCTCTGGATTAATCAGTATGGCAGTGTAGCTCAGCCCGACCGCGCGCATCATGGGCGCGATGACATCCTGAAGCGTTTCGATAATTACCGGGTCCACGTCCGTACAGGGGCGCACATCGTCCACCAGGGCGGTGAAGCTGTGCTCGGCGAACAACTGCATGAAGGCTTCCTGTGTCTCAAAAAACGCCGGCTCATTGCTCAGCTTAAACCAGCGGGCATACAGCACAGCCGGATTGTGAGTCTCCAACACCTCCACGAAAGGCGTCTTCAAAAGGCAATTGCCCAGGCCTAGTTGGTTAAATTCAGATATATTGCCAATCTAGGCATATTTTTCGCAAAGCCACAAAAGAAAATCTGTCAGGCAGCGTGTACACGGTCGATTAGTTGTTAGGGCATAATCTGCTTGCCTATGCGATGTAAATGACACGAAATGGATGAGGCGGCCACGCGCGGCCCAGGCGGGTTGTCAGCCGTATTTCACGGCGACGAGCTGCTCGCGCAGCCAGGTATGCGCCAACAGCACATCGTGAAATGAGTGGGTCTGTATGTCGGCGGGGAAGCTGTTGAGCACGATTTCGGCGGTGGCCAGCGAGTACACGCGAGGCGGCATCACGGTTGCGAAGCACTTGATGCCAGACTGGATGATCGCCGGAACGTATCGGTTCAGAATCGTCGGCAGCGCTCCTGGTGCCAGTGTGTCTTGCTCCTGCATCACGGTCAGCAGCCCTGCAACGGCTTCCTTGCGCGCGTGGTGGCCAATGGCATGTAAGCCCGCATACACGTGTTCCGCTTCTCCGACGCTGCTCCAGTTGGCCAGCAGGTAATTGGCATCGGCATGCCGGTAGAGGTTCAGCGCAGCGTTTGAAAACAGGACTGGCAGCTGCAGGTTGAGTGAGTGAGAAGCAGACATCGTAGTTGAGGGAGATACGGTGACGGGAGATACAGTGAAAGGCAGAGACGCTTTGCACGAGCGCCTGATAACTTCAAAATAGCGGTTTCGCCCCAATAACAAAAAAACACCTCCCCTTTAAATACTTAAAACTTGTCGCTTGATTGCGAGCCGCACCGCTAGTGTGTTATTTTTCAGATGTTTTTTACCGGGATATTCACAACTTACGAAATAAAATGAAACGTTAAATTATCGGAAGCTCCGCATTAATGCTGCGCATCTGCTTGCGTTTGTTCATCAGCGGCTTAACTTTAGGTTGTGTCTTTTCTATCGCTTAGTAACCGTATTTATACACTCGCGACAGCTGTGGGCGTGTTGCTTTTCAGCCTGAGTGCGAACACCCTCGGCGCGCAGGGGGCTTTCTTTCGGACTTTTGCGCTGCAGCCGGGCCCCATCAGTAATGACCCGCTGCAAGCAACGCAGGTCATCGCCAGCCCAGACAGCATCTTTATTGTGGCGC
>CAZTEZ010000266.1:0-4716 GCA_964611815.1 uncultured Bacteroidia bacterium
GAAACGGCTACGCTTGTGCGATTTTCGATGAGCGCGGCACCGGCACCAGCACCGGCGACTACCTGGAGCTGACGATGACCAAACGCGCCCAGGAGGCTGCCAGCGTACTAGACTATCTACGCACGCGCGATGATATTCGCTCAGATGCCGCGGGGTACTACGGCACCAGCACTGGCGGCTGGATTGCACAGAAGGCCAGCCAGATGAGCAAGCGCGAGCCAAGCTTCGTCGTTACACGCGTTGGCCCGGCGACAAGCGTCGAAAAGCAGCAGCGCGATTGTGGCGTGTACATGGCGCGCACAGACGGCCTGAATGACACGCTGGTGGCTGAAGTCCAGCGCTACATCACCCTGACATTCAGAGACCCGAGCGGCGATCAGCAGCAGACTTTCGATGAAATGCAACGCCTACTGGCCTCTGGCCGCAAGAATGGCTGGACTTTCATTCTGGCAGAAACCGACAGCGTCAGTACCGCCGCGGGCATCGATTCGCTGTGGTGTCGGCGGTTCGCTTATGACAACGCTGTAGATTTGCGCAAAATGGACATGCCATACCTCGCAATCTTTGGCGAAAAAGATGACATCGTGCCCGTCGAAACCAATGTGCCCGCATTGGAGTCTGCAATGGCAGCAGCGAGAAACACCGACTATGAAATCTACGTCGTACCAGGACAAAATCACCGCGATGAATACGGCAACCGCTGGACAACGCTTGGCAGCGAAAAGCCCTGGCAATGGCGCGAACGCGAGACGTATATGGTCTTTAACGTGGTTGACGCGCGCATCTACAACAAGATCATCTCGTTTTTGGACGAGCGCTTCAAGTGAGCGCGTTTGCCTAGTCTATTCTTTCACAAACCGCAGCGCCTGGCCGTCGGTTTGCAGCAGATACACCCCCGCGGGCAGGTGGGCGACATCCAGCCGCGTCTGTGTTGATTCTACTACATCTTCACGCATGACCACCTGACCGATCGACGAGCGCACCACAATGCTGTGCAAGGGCTGGGTCGATGTGATGACCAATCGATCGGCCGTCGGGTTAGGGTATAGCTGCAGCGATTGCTCGCCAGATTCAGGCACGTAGACCTGCACAACGGGCGAAGGCGTGCGCGTGCCGTCGAAGTCCTCTTGCACCAAGCGGTAATAGTAGGTGTTGCCGGGTACAACATTCGCATCCACTTCGCTGTAGCTAAGCGCACGTTGGCTGTTGCCCGCACCAGTTACGAACTCCAGCGTTTCAAAGTCGGCATCGGCAGCCTCAGCGCGTTGTACTTCAAACCCGCGGTTGTGGATTTCAGTGGCCGTCTGCCACTCGAGCAGCACCTGTTCTTGTGCCAATTGCGCGGTAAAGTCACTGAGCTCAACGGGCAGCGGGCGGCTGTAGTTGTAGACGTACACCATACCGGTCTGGTTGTCCGGCGGGTCATCTTGCCATTTGCAACCCACCGCGAACACATCGCCAGAAACGGCAACTGTGCCATCGCTAAAGCGGTCAAAGTTTTGTGCATCGCTGGCTGTGAGCTTACCCACCTCAGACCAGCCCGTGCCTGTGCTTTCAAATACGTATGCGCTGCCAGAGTTACTCAGGGCGCCGGTTTCTGCGGTAAATGCACCAACGATCGCGAAAGTGCCATCAATGGCGACAGATTGCCCAAACTCATCATCTGCGGCCGGGTCGCTGGCATAGAGCATAGTTTCATCCCAGGCACCGGCATTGTATTCATAGATGAAAGCCGCCCCGGCCTCCACGATGTAGGGCCCTGGTGCCGGTGCGCCACCGACAGATTCCGGTGCGCCCACAATGATGCGGTCGCCATCGATGTCAATATCAGTGCCGTAGTTGTCATTGAAAGACGGGATGGAAGACTGCAAAGTGGCGGTGTTGCTAAACAGCGCACCGCTGCGCTCGAAGACGTACACCTCGCCAGCATCGGACACAAACGAGCCGTCGTCGTGGTCGGCGTCGTTCGCGCCAACGATTATGCGAGAACCGGAGATACCGACCGAAAAGCCAAAATCGGCGCCGTCTTCTATGTCAGGTGAAATGAGCGTCTGCCGATGCAAAAACAAAGCACCGGCCCGCTAATAAACTAATGCAACACCATCGTTAAATATGCTAGGGCCCAAGCGCCCGCTTTCCGAAAAGCGCGTGCCCACCACGAGCCAGTCGCCGTCGATATCGACGTCCCACCCAAAATCGTCAAAAGAACCTGCTGGAAAGGGGGGCGCCGGCATACGGTCAATGCGCTGAATTTCCGTCCAGGTATTGGGCATGCCCGTGCGTTGGAAGATATATACCGCGCCCAGGCCATCTCCAGCGTCGTTGCTGTAAGATGCAACGGCTGCGTAGTCTCCAGAAATCGCTACGGCGTGGCCAAAGCGATCGAAGGCATCGTGCGCGCTGGGCGACAGCTCGAACTCGTTCCAGTTTGAACCATCAAAATGATAAATGAACGCATCGCCCGACAGGTTGCCGTCCGAGTCGTCCTAGGGTGCACCGACGATCATATAGTCGCCGTCCATCGCTACGTCATCGCCAAAGCGGCTGTCATCGATGACCGTTGGGCTTACGACTTGCGTTTCTGTAAACTGTGCTGATACGAGCGCTGGAACAATGATGATCGAAAAAAGAGCAAGGGCTTTCGTAAGTGTTCTGCATTGTGTCTTCATGGCTTTGGGCTTTGCTTGTCTCAACGAATATGTCCAATGCAAACACACGACAATGACTTAACATTGGTTTAAACCAGAGTTAATTCAAACGGAGGCTACTCTACTGCGCCAACGGTTGTGCGCCCAATCAGGCATAAAAGGCCACCTGTGCTCGAATTAAGGCCCTTTTCTGTCAGTATTTAATTCGAACTGTAGTGTCATTGGCGCAATCTGCCTGAACATGCAGTTCCTGGCCACCATACAGTTCAACTGCGTCTTTCTCGATAGGTCAGTAGATTTTTGCCATTTTTAGCAAAACGGCTACAACTCCTCTTCACCCCTTATCTACGTTCTACCATGCGCCTTATGTTTGCTCGTGCCCGTTTCTGCCCCGCTTTGTTGGTCTTATTGCTATGCCTGCTGATGGCCAGCCCCACCACCCTCAGCGCCCAACGGGCTCAGGAAGAATTCGTGATGTACGAAGGCGGGTTGCGCTTTACGCTGCCCGAGGGCTTCGCGCCCGTTGAGCTGGATATGAGCGAAGACGACTTCGAGTCTGACTTGCTCACGCGTTTTGAAGAGCTGTCCTTTACCGACGAAGACAGCCTCGTCTACGTACAGGTGCGGCTGCTGACGCTCGGCGCGCTGAACATCGACGAGGAGATGTACAACTCCAAAGAGTTTCTGGACGGGTTTATGAAAGGCCAGGCCGGGCAAATGGAGTCCGACGGCTTCGAGATTCAGTCGCAGGAGGTCATCACGATCAATGGCGACAACTGGCCCACGATTGAAGCCACCACCCGCATGGCGGTCGATGGCGTGGAGATGGAAATGAAAGTCTACTCGCTGGTGAGCCTCGGGGGGCGGGCAAGATGCTGCAGCTGCTGGCCTTCAAATACACGAACCTGAAGACCCAGCACTCACTCGACAAAATCTACAAGCTGCTGAAGAAAAGCGTCAAGCTCGACCGCGAGCGCTTTTCGGACTGAGCCCGCTTTTGTTATTACCGACCGCCTGCGCTACCGCTTCACAAACCGCAGCGCCTGGCCGTCGGTTTGCAGCAGGTACACGCCTGCGCTCAAACCGCTGATGTCAATCTGCGTTTGATTCGCGTCAGTGGTCGGCACACGCAGCACCTCCTCGCCCACTGACGAGTACACCACGGTATTTTGCAAGGGCTGGGTGGCCGTGAGCGTCACGCGATTGGTGGCGGGGTTGGGGTAAAGCTGCAAATACTGCTCGCCGGTTTCGGGCACATACACCTGCACGACGGGCGAAGGCGTACGGGTGCCGTCGAAGTCTTCTTGCACTAGGCGGTAGTAGTAGGTGTGGCCGGGCAGCACCTCGCTGTCGATTTGGCGGTAGTCCAGCGTTTGCTGGCTGTTGCCCGCGCCCTTGACGAAGCCGATGCTCTCGAAGCGCTCGCCCAGCGCCTGGGCGCGCTGGATGTCGAAGCCGCGGTTGTTGGTTTCGGTGGCGGTCTGCCATTGCAGGGTGTTCACGCCGTCGATGTGGCGGGCGGTATAGCCCAGCAATTGCACGGGCAGCGGTGGGATGTAGTCATACACATACGCACTGCCGGAAGCTGAGCCGCCGTCGTCATCCCCAGTAGCCCGCACCATAACGCGGTCGCCAGAGACGGCCACAGAAAACCCAAACTGATCATCGGCAGCCGCATCCGAGGCCGTGAGTTTAGTTTCTGTCCACACACTGCCATTCCAGTCATACACATACGCACTGCCGGAAAGTGAGCCGCCGTCGTCATCTCCATAAGCCCCCACCATAACGCGGTCGCCAGAGACGGCCACAGAAAACCCAAACCGATCATCGGCAGATGCATCTGAGGCCGTGAGTTTGGTTTCTGTCCACACACTGCCATTCCAGTCATACACATACGCACTGCCGGAAAGTAAGCCGTCGTCGTCATCTCCATAAGCGCCCACCAAGACGCGGTCGCCGGAGATGGCTACAGACCTCCCAAATTCATCACCCCCAGCCGCATCCGAGGCCGTCAGTTTGGTTTCTGTCCACACACTGCCATTCCAGTCATACACATACGCACTGCCGG
>CAZTEZ010000267.1:0-4703 GCA_964611815.1 uncultured Bacteroidia bacterium
GGGTCGCACCCGCCATGCCCTGGACACTCTTCGCCAGCCTGGTGCTGGGCGTGGGCATCATCATGGGTGGCTACTGGGCGTATGAGACGCTCAACTTTGGCGGCTACTGGAACTGGGACCCCGTCGAAAACGCATCGCTGGTGCCGTGGCTGATTAGCGTCGGTGCGTTGCACACGATGCTCGCCTGGCGCAAGGGCAAGACGAACCTGCGCACGAGTATGCTGCTGGTCACGTCTGCGTTTGTGCTCGTTTTGTACAGCACTTTCCTAACGCGTTCGGGTATTTTGGGTAATGCGTCCGTGCACAGCTTCACCGACCTCGGGCTGTCGGGCCAACTCTTGGTACTGCTATTCGTTTACTTCGGTGGCGTCAGCCTGCTCTTTTTCAGCGTCTGGCACCGCTTGCCCAAATCGAAGTCACAGCAAAAACTGCTGACGCGTAACAACTTCCTGTATGCGGCCTCCATCACACTGACGGCCTCTGCGGCGTTCATCATCCTGCTGACTTCCATGCCGGTGTTTAACGCCGTGTTCGGTACGAATGTGGCCCCGCCTGCCGAGGTGCCACGCTACTATTACCAATGGACAGTTTGGTTCGGGGTGCTCATCGCCGTGCTCTCGGGTGTGGGGCAGTACTTTTTCTGGACGAAAGTCGAAAAGGCGGCGCTCTCGAAAGCACTCTTTCGCCCGTTTATCACGGCGGTTATTGCCACGGTCGCTATCCTCATTTTGCTGTGGTACAACGGTTGGCAGTTCGTGTACAACGACTTCTTCCGCGAGACGATGACGCTGGCCCAGACCAGTGGCAGCACCTTCGACGCGGTCTACAACACCATCGGCATGAGCATCATATTCGTGGCCGATGAGCTGCTGCTGGTCGCGGGCCTGTTTGCGGTTATGGCCAACCTGGATATCCTCATTCGCCTGACGGCGCGCAATCTGAAGCACCTGAAGCGCATCGGTGGCTCGCTGGCGCACATCGGCATGGCGATGATACTCGTGGGTGTGCTCTTCTCGGCGGGCTACGAAACGACGGTTAGCCGCTCGATCTTCGAGCAGAATATCGCCGCGAATCTGCCTGAGGATGAGGAGAAAGACCACGTACAGCTCGTGCTCAACCGGCCGGTAGACATCAAAGACTATCGGGTGATGTACCGCGGGCGCAACTACCCCCGCGAGCCGATTCGCGACATTCGTGTCATCAATCAGGAGCTGGGCTTCATTGAGGTGGGCTTCCGGGACGCCATTGGCGATCGCTACGAGATAGAGCCGCTGCCTGCACAGGCCTTCCGAGCTGCCAATCAGGAGTTTATGCCGGTAGCCGACGGGGAAGTGCCACAGATCAAAATTGACGAGCAGAAACTGGAGAAATTTGTTTCAAAAGAGTACGCGTACTGGGAGCCGCGTCTGATGAACAGCCGCACGGTGTTTCGGGTCGATTTTATCCCACGAGGCGATTCCAACCAGCTGAAGTTCAACAAGGCGTTTAGCGTTTTCCCGGAAACTGAACTCGACCCCAACGAGAACATCATTTCGCACCCCGATCGGAAAATTCGCGCCACGGAAGACATCTACGTGCATGTGTCGGGCATCATGCAAGACGAGAATTACCGTCTGGCACAGGCTGATTTGGCCGTCGCCGTTGGTGCGAAAGAGGTGAACACGCCGCAGGGCAAGAAAATGGTGGCCGACACCGTGGTGGTCGGCAACAACGTGAAGCTGGTGGTCGATAGCATTGTGGAGGTGAAAGACATACCTCAATATCAGGACTACGATCTGGTTGCGCGGGCATACATCAAAGTCCTGCACTTCGACCAAGAGTATTTTGCGCGCCCCACCCTGATGCTGGACGGCCGCCGACTGGTCCCGCTGCAGGCAGACATCAAGCCGCTGGCCATGCGCATTCAGTTCAAGCGCGTCGACATTGAGAACGAGAAGATTCTGCTCGACCTCTACACCCGTGGCGAGTCGATTCTGATTAACGCCATCAAAAAGCCGTACATCAATGTGCTGTGGCTGGGCACTTTCTTTCTCGCCGCCGGATTTATCGTCGCGATTTTCCGCCGCGTTCGTGAGGTCTGACGCGCAGACGGGGCTATTTTTGCAGCATGCGGTTTGCGATTATCGGAGCTGGAAACGTCGGCTATGGCCTAGGCACCGCCCTGGTGTATGCCGGGCACGATTGCGTGGCTGTCGCCAGCCGCAACCCCAACTCTGCCGCCAAACTGGCCCATGAGCTGAGTGCTCCACTTGCCACCGGCAGTGTGCGCGAACTCCCGCCCGCCGACTTGATTTTCCTGACTGTCCCAGACGATGCGCTCGAAACCGTCGTGCGGCATCTGCAGAGCGCCGAGCTGCACAATGCGATTATTTGCCACACGGCCGGCAGCATCCCCGTTGACGTGCTCCACCCGCTGGGCGAGAACATCGGCGTGTTTTACCCGATGCAGACGTTCACTTATGGCCGACGGGTTAACTTCAAGCAGGTGCCGCTGTTTCTGGAGGCCGAGCCCGGCATCGACCTCACGCTTGGCGAGCTCGCAAACAGCCTCAGCGACAACGTGCGCTGGGCGGATTCGAATCAGCGCGCGCAGATTCACGCAGGCGCAGTGTTTGCCGCCAACTTCGTGAACTTCATGATGTTGCAGGCCGATACGCTCGCCAAAGATGTGCCGGGTGCCGACTATTCGATCTATCTGCCGCTCATCCGCGAGGTGGTCGACAAGCTACACGAGCTCCCACCCCATAGCGCCCAAACCGGCCCGGCTGTTCGCGGCGACACGCGGGTGATCGAGCGCCACATCGCTGCGTTAGAATCTGCCCACCCCGATGCGGCGGAGCTGTATCGCGTGCTGACTGACGCTATAGTTAAACGGTTTGGTTAAGTTTTTGAACCAGGATTTTCAGGATTGATGACAGGATTTTAAGGATTTGAATTAAAATTTATAGAATTAACAGGATTGCAGAATCACTTAAAAGCAAGCATTTTCTGTCGGTCTCACAAAATCCTGCAAATCCTGCCCCCCATCCTGAAAATCCTGGTTCGAAACCCTACACCCGACTCACCAGCGTCACGCCCTTCACGTGTTCGAGCTCGTCGATGAGCTGGTCGAGATCCTCGGTGTCGCGCACAAAGACTTTGAACTGACCATCGAACACGCCGCCGTTGGCCGAGATCTTGATCGAGCGCATGTTCTTGTTGTATTTCAACGAGATGACGCGGATGAGCTTGTTCAGCATCCCCGGTTCATCTTTGCCCATGATGTGCAGGCTCACCAGGAATTCAATGTTGTCGCCACGGCCCCAGTTGGCTTTCACGGCCTTTTTGCCGAAGCTCGAGAGCATTTCCTTCGCGCGCTCGCAATTCGTACGGTGGATGATAATGCGGTCTTTCTTGGGCTCCATGAATCCAATGATGGGGTCGCCGGGGATGGGGTTGCAGCAGGTCGCGTACTTGATGTTGCCAAACGAGCTGTCGCTTTCCAGCAGCAGCGTGTCAGAATCTTTTCCGACGGTCTGTTTCAGGAACTGGTCGAACTCGTCCTGCCGGTGGCGCGCATAGGCGGCATCGTCCTGATCGAGGCGCTCGTAGACCTCGCGCTCATTGCTGCGGTCTTGGATAAACTTACTGAGTTTGCGGACATCGATTTTGTGCTTGCCGATGGCAAAGTAGAGGTCGAACAGCGTGGGCATGTGGAACTCAGCGAGCAGTTCGCGCACCGCGCGGTGGTTCGCGTCAATGCCCAGTTGCTTGATCTTCCACTCGAAAATCTCGCGCCCCCGCTCGGCAAAAGCCTTGCGTTGCTCCTTCAGCGACTCCTTAATCTTATTACGCGCGCGCGAAGTTTTCACGAAGTTCAGCCAGTCTTCGTGCGGCTCCTGCTTGGCCGAGGTGATGATCTCGACCTGGTCGCCGTTCTCCAGCTTGTGGTTGAGCGGCACAACCCGTTGGTTTACCTTGGCGCCAATGCAGGTGTCACCAATTTTGGAGTGAATGGCATACGCGAAATCTAGCGCAGTGGCATCGGTCGGCAGTAGCTTCAGGTCACCTTTGGGTGTGAAGACGTAAATCTCCTCGGTGCTCAGGCTGGTTTTCACCTCCTGCACGAAATCCTGCGCGTTCACGACTTCACCTTCCAGCAGCTCACGGATTTTGATGAGCCACTCTTCAAAGGCCTGGTCACGGGTTTGTTGCACGTGTTTGCCACTGCGGGCCGAGGATTGCTGGCCATTGCCCCCCGAATCACTCTTGCCATTGCTAGTCTCCTTATAACGCCAATGCGCCGCCACGCCCTTTTCAGCGAGTTCGTCCTGGCGTTCGGTACGGATTTGCACCTCGACCCAACGGCCGTCGGGGCCCATCACGGTGGTGTGCAACGAGCGGTAGCCGTTGGGTTTAGGGATGGAGAGCCAGTCGCGCATGCGGTGTGGGTGCGGGCGATAGACATCGATGATTTCATTGTATACCTGCCAGCAATGCCGGTTGCCAGCCATGTAGCCGTCGACGTCCGATTTCAGGATGATGCGGATGGCAAAGATGTCGTAGATCTCGTCGAAGGGCACCTCCTGGCGCTGCATTTTGTCGTAAATCGAGCTGATCGATTTGATGCGGCTCTTGATCGTGTAGCCCAAGCCGAGTTCATCCAAAGCTTTACGAACCGGCTGTAAGAACTTGGTAACGTACCGCTTACGTTGTGATTCGGT
>CAZTEZ010000268.1:0-4696 GCA_964611815.1 uncultured Bacteroidia bacterium
AACGGATTTCACCGTCGCCGATTTCGTCGCGGACCTGCGCGCGCCCACGCCCACCGCTGCAGCCGAGCTCGCTGCACCCCGCACGGCCGATTTGCTCTACGACCTCGCCAGCTACCGCGCCACGCTGCAACAACACGCACAGCAGCGCCTGAATGAACGCTTCCAGCAGCTCGACGAATTGGGCATGCGACTGCGCTATGCCACCACACGCAAACTGGACGCCGAGCGTGCGACCCTCGCCCGCCAGCAGGCTGGTCTGGCGCAACACGCCCGCACGAAACTCGCACAAGAAAAACGCCATCTCGTCGAGCAGCGCCGTCGCCTGAAGCAAGCAGCGCTCTCCCGCGTGCAGCAGGAACACAACACGCTGGCGCTGTTGAAGTCGCGCTTGCAAGCCGGTGATGTCAAGCGCCTGCTGGAACGCGGTTTCACACTCACGATGAAAGACGGCAAGATCGTACGGACATCCACTGATGTACAAACCGGAGACACCCTCACCACCCGCTTCAGCGATGGCGAGGTGGACTCAACGGTGGACTGACACCCTCAGCTCTGCCGTGCAAGCTGACTCAAATCAAACGCACAAAAAAGCCCGCTGCAGCTGCAGCGGGCTAATTATTTCGAGCGTATTCGGAGCGATTACTCGCTGACGATCATACGCTTGCTTTGCGAAAAGCCGTCCACCTCGAACGTGTAGAGGTACACGCCAGGTGCCATGTCGGCAGTTGAGATACCGTGGGTGTGCTGGCCAGCGCCAACGCGACCGAGTTCTGCGCGGTACACCTCCTGACCGAGCAGGTTGGTCACAGAAATGGTCGGCTGAGCGGGTTTGTTCAGCGTGAATGGAATCACCGTGCGCTCAGCAGCCGGGTTGGGGCGGTTTTGATCGAGCTCGATGTCATTCATCGTAATCGCTTCGCTGGCAGAAGTCGTCAGGCCTTCGACGCCAACACGCAGCGAGAAGTCGTGCGTAGAGCGCTCGCGATAGGGCGCCCAAACGTTACCAGTGATTTCGTAAGAACGGAACGACGCCGGAGAAGCACCTGATACGTCAGTAATCATACCACCGAAAATAATGGAATCGACTTCTTCGATGACTTCGTAAGACAGAAAGATGCCACCGCTGGTCACGTTGATCTCCTCACCGTCAGGCAGTTCAAAAACGAACTCTTGCGTTACACCACCCGGCACGATCAGCGGGTTCTGCGCTTCAATTTCAGCGCCAGAGATCGAGTCTGCGTACAGAATCTGACCGGGTTGGCCATTGTTGTTCTCGTACAAACGCACACGGAAGCCTTCGTATTTCGCATCCGGGAAGTCGGGCTGGCCGTCGTTGTTGCCGTCGAAATCCAGCGGCTGAAGGTTGTAGCCTACGTGGATTGAAGAAACAGTGAAGTTGTCTGACGTGTTGAGTGGGTTCTCGATGAACATACCGACACGCAGACCAGCAGCGAGATCATCTTGCTGCGGATCGTAGGGCTGCACACCGATCTGGTTACCAGACCAGAAGCTCACGCCGTAGTTCTGTGCAAACATGAAACGGTCGTAGCCCAAAACAGTTGTAGCAGCGCCCTCCTCGATGACAGAAAGCTCGGCACGCTGTGTGTTGTTCAGGCTAAAGTCGTCAGAAAAGCCTTGGAAACGCGCTTGCAGCGTGAAGAGCTTCACCTCATCAGTCGGAATCGTGACGGGCACGTCTACGATTTGTTCTTCACCCGGATCAAGCGCGGGCACCGTTACCGTTTCGACGTTACCAACTATGTTTTCGTTCAGCACGTCCAGTGTCGCAAACTGAAGCGTAGTAGGCGCTGTGGCAACTGTACCGTTGTTCTTAATCAGTACCGGAACATTATTGATCGACTGACCGACAAAGATCGTCTGGCCCATATTGCCCTCGGTGTTGATGTATTTAACCGACAGGTCGTTCAACTGGTAGTTGGTGGTGCTGGGGCGGTTAACGAAAATCGCCGAGTTGTCGTCCGGGTACATGCGGCTGGGGAAGCAAGAGCCTGCCTGACCAACGATGTCTTCAAAACCGCGGGTAACAAAGTTGATGCCCGGCTCAGCATAAGAACTATGTACGTCGCCTTGCGAAATATCACCGTACTGGATTTCGAAGTTACCGCTTTCGTAGAGGTAAATCTGGAAGTTGTTCTGGCCACGGTAGTCGCCAGGTGCTTCGTCCGTCCAGAACGGCACGTCCTGGAAGCTGATGACGAACGTGGTGTCGTCCACTTCTTCGTAGTACACACCAGCGCCGGGAACGGGGTCGCCGTCGCCGTCTGTCAGCGTCAAATCGCCGAGGAACATGCCGATGTAATTATTCGGTGTAGCCGGGCCACCAGCCGTCGGGAAGGTGGGGAAGCCGATGGCGGTTGAAGCCACGTTCACTGGGTTGCCGAAGATGATGTAGCCGTTCGAACCGATGTAGACTTCGTTGTAGCTGTTCGAGAAGTACGGGAAATCGAAGCCAATGGGGAACGGGCCAGCGAAGTTGTCGTCCGTGAGGCCAACGACTTGCGTGCCAGAAGCAGAAAAGTCCACGAAGTTGGGCGTGGGGCCACCAGCGACCGTGTTCGATTGCCAGGTGTAGCCGTATTCATCGGGGGCCGGAGACTCTTCGTCAAAGGGTGCGGTGACGCAACCCTGGGCCAGTGCCGAGGCAGAGAGGCCAAACGTCACAGCCAGAACTGTGAAGAGGGTAAAGATGGATTTCATAGTTGAGCGCAATTATTGTATGAAAGTCAAATATAATGAACAGCCGTTAGTTAACGGACAGTTAAACGCAAGTTTTCCAAGGATTACGCCAACGTTTTCAGCTCGTTCAGTAGCAAATTCACGCGCTGTGCATAGGTGTGGTGCTGCAGAACGTGGGCCCGTGGCTGGGTAGCTTTTTCGCGTGCAGCTTTGGGATGCTTTAGGACGTACTGCATCGCGGCCTCGGCTTCCTCACCACTCTTCACCTGCCAAAACGCATCCACACCCTCAAAATGCCCCTCCGTATCGCGCCAGGGAGAGCTGATAAGCGGGATTCCGCAGGCCAGCGCCTCGAAAGTGCGGATGGTCGGGATGCCGGGCAGTTGCTCCAGATAATACCGCCTCGGAATGTGCAGCGTCATTCGGTGTGCAGCAAACACCTCAGGCACCCGAAAGTTCGGCAGCCAGCCTTTGTACTGAATCCCATTCGCGTGCAGCTCCTCGAGCACCGCCTTTGGATAGTCCACACCAAACATCGTTGCCCGCAACCCCAGCCGCTGCACCGGACGAATGAAGTACTCGAACAGCTCCTCGGCGCGCTCATCGCCACCCCAGTTGCCAATCCACACGATATCGCCGGTTGTCTCAACTTCGGGCATCGGCTTGAACACCGACGGGTCGGCGGCTTCGGGCAGGCTGCCCACGCACTTGAACCACCCCGCTTCTTCGTAGACTTGTTTCAGGCTCTCGCCATAGGGCAGCGCCAGGTCGAACGCATCGAACTGGTAGCCGTCGTACTGCGCACGCGCCGACACCGAGCGGTGGTGGTTGTCGTACCACAGCAGCCGGAAATGGTCGGTCGTTTTCCGCAAAGCATTCAAGCGCTCGACCAGCACGAAGTCTGCCCACTCGTGCACGAGCACCACATCGACATCGCGCAGCGCCGCCGCGTGGTCGAAATCTTTGAGATGGTAGAACACTGGCTCAATCTCCGGATACACGTCCTTGTACGCCCATTGCGCCGCTGTACCGTGGGCTTTGGTGAGACGGCGGCGGCTGCGGCCGTTTTCGGGCTCGTAGGTCGTCACGCGGTGGCCGCGGCGCATCAGCTCGCGGGTCATGCCGCGCAAAAAATGCGCCGCACCGTTGTCCCAGTCGGACACAATGGAATGGCAGAAGAGGGCGAAGTGCATGGCGCGAAGTTACAGTCTGCAACCTCCAGAGGATGGGTTGCCAATCTTTGAATTTAAACGTATCTATACGATATGCGACCAGCGACAGTAAAACTGGCCTTCTTAGTGACATTGATGCTGCTGACGGCGCTTTCAGCCTGCAACAAAGAGTGCGACCTGGTGGACGCGCCGCTCACACCAGCCGTCGATTGCGGTTTGCAAACGCCCTTCCGCACCTACTCGCAATGGACTTACCGCGATGCATTTTCCGGCGACACCGCCGTGTTACGCCTCAATGCCTACCTCGACGAAAACTGGGCAGCCGGCCCGCCCTGCGAGCGCTATGGGCAAGACGTGTTCACGTTCCAGCCCAACTCGATGAACCTCAACCGGGTGGAGTTCCGACACAATATGATTGTCTGGGAGCTCGCTGGCGAATGGCCCGCCTTTCCGAGCCTCACCGAGCTGACGTTCATGCGCCGCACCCGCAGCACCTGTCCGGCCTACATCGCTTCAGACCATTCCGGTATCAGTCAGACAGACCTTTCATTCGCCTCTGGTGGCAGCTTTCAGGACGTGTTCATCATCGGTGGCGGCAACGCCAGCTTTCAGTACAGCTACGGCCTGAACACCGACCAAGGCATCATTTACTACGAATTTGTCGATACACTCACACCGGCCGTGCGCTATGAATTGATTGCGTGGGAATGAGCTTTCCCAGCGGCGGGTCGCCGTCTAAAACGTATTCACCAGCCCCAAGTGGATGCGCCCGCGCGTGGGCTGCAGCGGCACGTCGCCGGCGGTGCCCAGCGCGTAGCTCACGGACA
>CAZTEZ010000269.1:0-4694 GCA_964611815.1 uncultured Bacteroidia bacterium
CCGCCTCATCTGGCAGCAGGAGCTCGACCCGAGCATGAGTGGCAGCGTCAAGTTCAAGAACACCAGCGATTTGCCGCTCTACGTCAGTGTCATCAGTTCGGGCGTGCCGCTGCAGGGCGACAAGACGAGCGAGAGCAACGGCCTCGCGCTCGATCTGCGCTACGAAACGCCGGAGGGGCGCAGCATTGATGTCGACGACATCAAGCAGGGCACGGATTTCGTGGCCATCGCCGTGGTGCGCAACACCAGCGGGCGCAACCTGCAAAACATCGCCCTTACGCAGATGTTCCCCGCTGGTTGGGAGATCCTGAACGAGCGAATGGGTGCGGTGCTGGGCGCCAGCATCAGCGACCAGGCGCAGTACCGCGACATCCGAGACGACCGCGTCAACAGCTTCTTCGATCTCCGCAAAGGCGAGGAGAAGACCTTCCGTGCGTATCTGAACGCCAGCTACCTCGGCAAGTTCTACCTACCGACGGTGCAGGCACAGGCGATGTACGACAACACAATCACTGCCGACCAACCCGGCAAATGGGTGCGGGTGGTGGAGTGATTTTTGTGAACCGGGATTTGCTGGATTGCGAACAGGATGTTCAGGATGGACAGCTTCTCGTTCTCGGTACATCCTTCGGGCGGAGCCCGAAGGACCTACGCATGTTAAGGAGCGTGCAATAGGGCGAGTTGGTCCTTCGGGCTCCGCCCGAAGGATGTATCACTTAATAATCAAGCGTTACTATCGAAAAATAAACCCGACATTAAACGCCAGGCGCGAGAGCCGCAGCTCCACATCGTTGTCGCCGTAGCCATGGATGTCGGCGTCGTCTTTGTAGACGTTCACGAAACCGTGATGGTAGCCGATACCGAAGTCGAGGTAGCCCGCTTCCAGCAAATCGTACTCCATGCCGATGTAGGCCAGCAGGCTGAAATCTAGGGGCGCAAACTGATCGCCGACTTTCAGGCGGCTTTCGCCCTCGTCGAGGATGGCGCCGGCGCGAATGTCGACGCTGATGCCCGCACGCGCTTTCAGATACCAGCTTTTGCCCAGGTCGTAGCTCGTGAACTGCGCGGCAATGGGCAGTTCAATGTAGCTCAGGCGGACGCGCTGCTGCTCGTCTCCCGGGCCGATTTCGATGGGCGAGAGGCGATAGAAAAGGCCACTATAGCCGCCGAAGTTATCCGTGAGGCCGTAGTGCGCTTGCAGTCCGGCGCGCACCCCGAACGATGCGCCCGGTGCCAGGCTATCAATCGAGCGGTCGTTGACAAACTCGCGCGGGAGGTTCACCGTAGGTGCCACCTGCAAACCGAACGACATGCCCTCTTGTGCTTGTAGCGCGGGGAGTGTGAACAAAAACGCGAAAAAGCTGCAAATGCTGAGGCGAAAAAACTGCGACATAGCTCTGGTAATTTGTGGTCAATTGGAAGTTCTGTAAACAAACGCCCTGCCAAAAGCCGCCGTGGCTGAAGTTCTACCCCCACCAGTCTGGCAGCGCGTTTCAGGTGTGCAAAAAACCGGCACTGGGGGCTGCCAGGCCGGTTCCGTTTGAGGAGGTAAATCATGTAGGTGTAGACACTACTGTACAGCAGAGGCTACACACTGTCGTTTGTCGTAAGCTTACAAGAACTTGAATCCAATGAGCGCGTAGATGACGTTGGCGCGGTTGCGGGTGTCGTTGCCATATAGCTCTGAATCAGAGATGTCGGTGACCCCAAATTCATAGCCCGCATCCAGTGTGAACTTCCAGACATCGACACCCGCACCGATGCGCCAGCCGAGCTGGGCTGTGCTGAAGTCCGGGTCGTTGTTAAAAGTCACGCCCGCAACTTCCGTTTCGCTGGCAAAGTTGAAGACCAAGACCGGGCCTGTTTGGGCGCGCAGTTTGAACATCGGAATGTCTACGATGTTGTAACCCACCTGCAACGGCACATCCAGGCTGTGATGGGTCGTTTCCCAGTCAGCGGCCAAGCCATTGAATTCCCCAGAAGCTTCTGTTTGCCTCAAAGAATAATACACAGCCGGAGAAAGGTACAGCTTCTTGATATTCACCCGCAAAAACGCGCCGCCTTGAAAACCGGCTTTGATCGTCGATTCTGGGTCGGTCAGCTGCCCATCGTCATCGTTGCCATCAAAGGTGATTTGCGTAAACGCCGGACCGGCTTGTATGCCAAGGTCGATCTGCGCGCTGAGCGCAAGGGGCATCATCAAAGTTAGGAGTACGAGTAATCGCTTCATGCGTTTGTTGATTTAAGAGGTTATTGCCAATACACGACCTCATCGAATATCGTGCCATAGTATTTCCACAATCGCTGGTGATCTGCTGCAAACACTTTCAAAAAAGAATGAAACTTGAAGACTTGATGTTAGTACCCTGAAGAAAAGCCGTAGTTTGCAGTAAGCATCGCACATGTCTAGCAACAACACATCCACACCCACAATTGATGCAGCGTCGACCAAACAGTTGTCGCTGTCGGAAATTCGTGCGCCCATCGAAGAGGAGCTGCAGCAATTTGAGCAGCACTTTCGGGCCTCGCTGAAAACGGAAGTGGGGCTGCTCAACCGTGTGCTGCGCTACATGCTCAAGCGCAAGGGCAAGCAGATGCGCCCGATGTTCGTGCTGTTCACGGCCCGGCTGTGTGGCGGCATCACCCCGCAGACCTATCGCGCGGCAGCCCTCATCGAGCTGCTGCACACCGCCACGCTCATCCACGACGACGTGGTCGATGACGCCGATGAGCGCCGTGGCATGTTCTCGATCAACGCGCTGTGGAAGAACAAGATCTCGGTACTGATGGGCGACTTCCTGCTCTCGCGCGGGCTGCTGATGAGCATTGAGCACAACGACTTCGAGCTGCTGCGCATCACGACCGATGCCGTGCGTTTGATGAGTGAAGGCGAACTGCTACAGATCGAAAAAGCCCGCCGCCTGAACATCGACGAGCCGGTGTATTACGAGATCATCCGGATGAAAACCGCCTCACTGCTCGCCACCTGTGCGGCCTGTGGCGCGGAATCGGCCGGGGCGGATCAGGAAACGCGTGATAAGCTGCGCCAGTTCGGCGAGGATGTGGGCATGGCCTTCCAGATCAAAGACGACTTGTTTGACTACGGTGCCAACAAAGCCGGTAAGCCCCAAGCGATTGATATTCAAGAAAAAAAGATCACGCTCCCGCTCATCTACGTGCTGAACCGAAGCTCTTGGACCGAGCGTCGCAAGCTGATTCGCATTATCAAAAACCACAACACGGATAAGCAAAAAGTGGACTGGCTGATGCGCCACGTCGAGAAGCACGGCGGCATCACCTACGCCCGCGAGCGTATGCACCATTACGCCGACAAGGCACTCACCACCCTACACGATTTTGAGCCCAGCCCCGCCCGCGACTCGCTGGAGCAGTTGGTGCGGTATACGATTTTGCGGAATAAGTAAGAGGAACAAGAATTTTCAGAATTGACTCAATTTTCAGAATTCTGTTAATTCTGAAAATTCTGGTTCTTGATCATTTTCTGGTCAACTCCTCCGCCTCTTCCAGGCCTTTGCCTTCCAGCGATTGGCGGATGCTCTGATTGATCAGGCGCTCAGCCAGGGGTTTGGAGTAGTCGTCGAGGGTGTCGATGCCCTTCAGGATGGCGTCTTTGTTGTCCTGCTCAGTCAGCTCTTGCAGCGCGTCTGTGAGGCGTTCCATCTCGCGGATTTCACTTTCAGACAGCACTTCGCCGTATTTCTTGACGAAGTTACGCGCATTGTAAACCATCTGCTTGCCCTCTTGACGCGCTTCTTCGAGCATGCGCTTGGCGACATCGCCCTCGGCGTGTTGCAGCGATTCGAGCAGCATGTTCTCGACTTCATCGTCGGTGAGGCCGTAGGTCGGTTTCACATCGATGGTCTGCTCCACGCCAGAGCGCAGTTCTTTCGCGCTCACCCGCAGAATGCCGTCGGCGTCAATCAGAAACTTGATTTCAATTTTGGGCAAACCCGCCGGCATCGCCGGGATACCCTGCAGGTCAAACTCCGCCAGCTTGCGGTTGTCGCTCACCAGCTCGCGCTCGCCCTGGAAGACGCTCACTTTCAGGTTCACCTGGCCGTCGACGCTGGTCGTGTACTGTCGCGAGGCCGTGCATGGCACTTTCGAGTTGCGCGGAATCAGCGTGTCCATGAGCCCGCCCAGGGTTTCGATGCCTAAAGATAGCGGCGTGACATCCAGCAGCAGCATATCCGTGCGGTTGCCCGCGAGGATGTCAGCCTGCACTGCAGCGCCCAAAGCCACGACTTGGTCGGGATCAAGCTCGACGTAGGGCTCCTGCCCAAACAGCTCACCGACAGCAGCTTTCACGCGTGGCACACGTGTGCTGCCACCGACCATAATCACACGGTCGATGTCATCGGCTTTCAGGTCCGCATCCTTCAACGCCTTCTTACAGGCTTTCAAGGTACGCTGCACGTCAGCTTCAATCAAACCTTCGAAGGTGGCTTTGCTGATGTTCAGCGCGTAGTCTTTTTCCCCATCTGAGATATCCGTTGAGAAGTCATTCGCGCCGCTGAGGGCCTTCTTCGCTTCCTCAGCCGCCAAACGCAGCGACTGATTGAAGGAACGGTTCTCGCGCAGTAAGTCGTCGCTGATGTTGTTCTCAGCTTGCCAGTATTTCACGATGGCGCGGTCGAAGTCATCGCCGCCCAAATACGTGTCGCCGTGCGTGG
>CAZTEZ010000270.1:0-4666 GCA_964611815.1 uncultured Bacteroidia bacterium
CTCACTCGATTTCTCCAGCGACAACGCCTCCGGCATTCATCCCAAGGTGCTCAAGAAAATTGCCGAGGCCAACACCGGCAACGCCATGGCTTATGGCCTCGACCGCTGGACGATTGCCGCCAAGCAGCACTTTGCGGAGCTCTTTCACGAGGATGCCGAGGTGCACTTTCTTTGGAGCGGCACGGCGACGAACATCCTGGGTCTCAAGGCCGTGCTCAAACCCCACGAGTCGGTGCTCTGTGGGTGGCGCTCGCACATTTACGAGGACGAGACCGGAGCGGCTGAGCAGCTCATCGGCTGTAAGCTGATTCCATGCGAACAGATCGACGGCAAGGTGACAACTGAAACCCTCGCCCCACACCTGGGCCACGAGCCCACGGTGCACCAGGCGCAACCGCGGGTGATTACTATCACGCAGCAGACGGAGTACGGCACGGTGTATTCAGTGGAGGAAATCAAGGCGATTGCCGAACTGGCTAAGCAACACCGCTGCCTGCTGCACATGGATGGTGCCCGCCTGGCGAATGCGGCGGTGTCGTTGGGGCTCCCTTTCAAAGCGTTTTCGCAAGAGCTGGGCGTGGACATCCTCTCGTTCGGTGGCAGCAAAAACGGGCTTATGGGTGCCGAGGCGTTGGTGTTTCTCACGCCAGGGCTGGCCGATCACTTTGGCTACTTGCACAAGCAGGGCATGCAGCTCACGAGCAAGATGCGCTTTATTTCGGCGCAGTTTCTGGCTTACTTCGAAGACGAGCTCTGGCACCAGAACGCCAGTCACGCCAACCAAATGGCGCAGCTGCTGAAAGACAAAATCAAGAACGCGCCCGGCCTATCGTTTACCAGGCCGGTGGACGGCAATGCGATGTTCGTGCGGCTGCCCAAACCGGCAATCGGCCAGTTGCAGCAGCAGGTGGGCTTCCACGTCTGGAGCCCCGCTGAGAATGAAGTCCGTTGGATGACGAGCTGGAACACGCCCAAAGACGATGTCCTGCGCTTTGCTGAGATGATCAACACGGCTTGTGAGTCGGTGGCCGAGCGGCCGAAGGTTTAGAATCAGAGGGCTGAACCAGAATTTTTCAGAATTAACACAATTTTCAAAATCAGAATAAAATTCTGTGCATTCTGTTAATTCTGAAAATTCTGGTTCTAAACTTCCTCCTCACACGCCTCGAACGCCGCCTCGATGGCCGACCACTCGAAGCCGCGGCTTTGGAGGTAGCGCACGTGTTTAGCGCGCTCTTTCATCGGCAGGTGGGCGGGGTTTTTGCCGTTCAGGCGCTTGCGTAGCAACTTGGTGGTGGTGTGCAGGTAGGTCGTGTCTTCGGCGGGCAGGTTGGCCATGGCGCTGGTAATGGCACGATCGAGCAGGCGCAGTTGCTGCAGGGCGTAGCGTATTTTGACGCGCCCCCACTTGTTCTGCCGAAACTTCGACTGCACGTAGGTCTTCGCAAAGCGCACGTCGTTCAGAAAGCCCTCCTCTTCGAGCGTCATGCGCGCCTCTGGCCAGCCATTGAGGTTGCCCCGCAGCATGAAAAACTTGTCGCGCACCTGCTGGCTGCAGCGCTCCTGGTAGCCACAATAGCTGCGCAGCTTTTCGAGCAGCTCGTCGTCGGTCAGGTCTTGTGGTTGCGGCGGCATGCCTTAATCTACAATGTATCGACCATATCTGATGCCGATGCACCTTGTAGAAAGCGAGAAGTGTCGATTATTGAGCAAAAAAAGCGGGACGTTTTCACGTCCCGCCAGAAAAACTTTAGGGTCGGTTACCGACCTATTGGGCCTGAATCGGAATCTGGCTCATTTGAACAGGTTCACCCGGATTTTCGAGGCTGTACATGTAGAAGCCGTCGTCGCCGACCACGAGCAGGCGGTCGCCCAAGTTAGCCATGTCGAGCGCTGTCACGTTCGGAATGGTGTGGATCAGCTGCGGCTGAATAGGGGTCACGAGCTTGTAGACTTCCCAGCCGAAGGTGCCCTGTGCGATGTACAGATACTCGCCGTTGATAGCCAGGCCACGCGGCTGCGACATCGGCAGCTGGTTGACGCTGCGGGGGTTCGAGAGGTCAGAGATGTCGAAGATCTCGAGCACGTTGTCCCAGTCGCCACAAGGCGAGTTGGTCCAGAGCGTCGAGTAGGCGTAGTCGCCCTGCACGACTACCGGGTCCTTGGGGCAGTTCGATGAGTTCAGGTGGCGCACGCTGCTCACGAACTGGGGCTGTGCGGGGTTGGAGGTCACGTCGTAGATTTCCAGACCGGTGGTTGAACCGACGAACATGTGTCCGATGTACGCGAAGATGGTCTCGGCATCGTCTACGATGTCGATGTTCGAAGTCTTGCTCGGCGCGAGGCTCTGGGTAACGTCGAAGGTCTGCATCTGGCCAAGCGAAATGGTGTAGAGGTGGTCGCCCACGAGCGAGAAGCGCGCGTAGGAACCGGGCACACCGGCTTGCTGGCTGCCACCGCCATTGGTGGGGTCGATCATCACGTCATCCTGAGCTACACCCCAGCCACCCTGGTCGCCTTCGCAGCTGGTTTTCATGGTGCGGATGCCACGCTTGAGGCCTACGACCACCTTACTGGGGTCGCGCTGCATGCCAATCAAATCGGCAGAGTCCGGGAAAACGTTCTCGACGGTCTGCACGTGCTGGATGTTCTCGAGGCTGCTAATGTCGAACACCTGCAAATCGCTGTAGCTGTCAGCGTACAGCGCGTTGCCATGCACGGCCACATCCACGCAACCGGGAATCTTGATGTACTTCAGGTTGCGCGGGTTATACGGGTCGGTCGCGTCGATGATGTGCACACCATCGTTGCGCTCGTTGATGAAGATATGCTCTTCGGCATAGAAGACCTTGCCAGGCTTGCGCAGCGGCGTACCGTCCTGCACCTCAATCATTTGCTGCAGTTCGGCGTGGCTGGCATACACTACATCTTCAATCACGTATACTTCTTCGGTGCAGGTTTGCGTACAGCCGCCAAGCAGCACAGCCACCAGCGTGAGCAAACCGAGGGGTAGGGCGAGTCGTTTCATAGCTTTGTAAAGCGAGTTATAACTTTGATATAGAAGAGCTTGTCGGCAACAAGCAGACCGTCTCGATTGACCAAATAAACGGAATTTAAGCGCTCATGTTACAAGACCTCGAAATTTTAACAGTTGAAAAGAAAAACCGCCACACCTAAGGATGCAGCGGCCATTTATCAGTCCAAAGACCTTTTATCCGTGGCGATTCGCCACCGGGTCTCAGTCGAAGCGGCGGATGAAATCTGTCATCAGGCGAACGCCCACGCCGGTGCCGTGCTTGGGCATGTACCCGTTGGCACTGTCGAGGTAGGCCGGGCCGGCGATGTCGAGGTGCACCCACGGGTAGGCATCATCGGTAAAGTGCTGCAGAAATTTACCCGCCGTGATCGTGCCACCATAGCGGCCACCGATGTTCTTGATATCCGCGTGGTCCGATTTCAGCAGATCACCGTACTCGTCCCAGAGGGGGAGCTCCCACACGCGCTCGAAGGTCGCGTAGCCCGATTCCGAGATGCGGCGCTTGGTGGTGTCGTCGGCGGTGCCCATCATGGCGGTGGTGTGGTTACCGACCGCAACGACTGCGGCACCCGTCAGCGTGGCGAAGTCCACGACCAGCGCGGGGTTCAGCTCTTTGGCGTACGCCAGCGCATCGGCGAGGATGAGGCGGCCTTCAGCGTCGGTGTTCAGCACCTCAACGAACGTGCCGTCGTACATCGTCAGGATGTCATTCGGAGTGATGGCCGTCTCGCCCGGGCGGTTGTCGGTGCTCGGCACCAGGCCCATCACGTGGTAGGGCAGCTTGTTGGCCGCCACCGCGACCATGGTGCCAATTACAGCCGCAGCGCCACCCATATCGGCTTTCATACCGCTGATGTGCTGCGAAGGCTTCAGGTTGATGCCGCCCGTATCGAAAGTCACGCCTTTACCGACGAGCACGATGGGCTTCGAGTTGTTCGGGCTGTCAGGCTTATACTCCATGATCGTGAATGTGGGCGGGTCTTGCGAACCGGCGTTGACGCCGAGCAGGCCGCCAAAGCCCAGCTCCTGCAGTTTCTTTTTGTCAAAAATCGTTGTCGTGTAGCCGTGCTCTACGCCGAGTTTTTTGGCGCGGTTGGCCATCTCGACGGGCGTCAGGGTGTTGGGCGGCTCGTTCACGAGGTCGCGGGCAATGCAGGTGCCGATGGCAGTCGTCGCGCCGTAAGTGATCATGTCTTTGGCGTTATTGATGTCCGTCAGCACGTTGACAGTCTTCAGGCTGTTGGCCTTTTTCTTCTGCGCTTCCTCTTGGAAGTACACCAACCACTGGTAGTTCGACAGGCGCGGGGTTTCGCCCAAAGCAATAGCGAGGTAATCGTTGTGCGCGTTGCTGCCGGTGCCGAAGAGCACAAGCTGCAGCGTCTCTTCTTTCAGTTTGTTGGCACGCGAAACGGCCGCGTGAATCTGCTTGCGCAGCTTTTCGGGCTCCAGTTCTTCGCCCTTGCCCACACCCTGCACCACGATGCGGTGCTCGCCATCAAAGAAGTTGATGGTCGAATCTTTATCGGCGTGCTCTTTGGTAAGCTTTGGGAAAGCGTCCGGCAACTTGCCGTTGATGTTTTCGATGCTTTCTTCAGTCAGAAAAACGACGGTGAATTGCTTGGCGTCGAG
>CAZTEZ010000271.1:0-4655 GCA_964611815.1 uncultured Bacteroidia bacterium
CATGACCGACAACGCCTTTGGCGATGCCGGATGGACCTGCATCACCCAGCCCTTGCCTGTTGGTGCTAAAACCGCCGACACCCGTCTGCGTTTCGACCAACCCGTCTATTCCAGCGGCTCCTCCGATGTGTGGGGCATTGATGACTTCAGCATCGGTTGTGCCGATGAAGCAACACTCGACTACAGCTGGACACCCACAACAGGCCTAACGCCTAACGCTAGTGTGAGCGACCCCACGGTCACCGCCGGCTCAAGTCCCCAGACGTACGATGTGCTGGTCACGAACACGGCTTTTCCGGGCTGTAACTCCATTGCGTCGGTGACGATAACGCCCCGGCAGTTGCCGATGTTTGTATCGGCGGATGACATCAACCCCGTTTGCGGACAAGATGTACAGTTGTTCTCGACTGGCACCTACGGCATCGAAGACGATTTCGAAAATGATTTCGACGCCAGCGTCTGGGAAAGCGTGAACCTTGGCGCGCAAGGCGATGGCTGCGGCACGGCCGGCGCTGGTAGCGACATGGCGTTCTACTTCCCGCTTGGCACTGGTGCGGAACGTAACATCGCCACGGGCGATCGCGATTTGAGTGACTGCTCTGAGGTGTCCTGGTGCTTCTATCTGGGCGATGGCTCCTCCGGTTGCGATTCACCTGAAGATGGCGACGGCCCCGTGCTGCAGTACTCCAACGACGGTGGCACGACCTGGAACACGTTCTTTACGATGGACCACCCGACTTACGGTAACTCGGGTTGGACATGCGTCACGGAAGCCTTGCCTGCGGCTGCACAAACGGCCAGCACCCGCATCCGCTTCGATCAGCCGACCTTCTCGAACAGTGCTTCATCGGATGTTTGGGCCTTCGACAACTTTCAGGTGGGCTGCGCCGATGACGCAGGCCTCACCTACAGCTGGAGCCCCACGACCGGCCTCAGCGATCCCACCATCAGTAACCCCACGGCCTCACTCACGACTGCCGAAACCTACACCTTGACGGTTTCGAACCCGGCGACGGCGGGCTGTAGCCGTGCGAGAGATATTACAATCACGCGCGTGATATTCCGGTGATTGCCAGTGCAGACATCACCAACCCAGACTGCGGGTCGACTGCGCAATTCAACGCGTCCGTCATTTCCGTTGAATCTGACTTTGAAGCCGGCGTCGAACCCTCGATTTGGGGCAGCATTACAGCTGGCAATGTCAACAGCAACTGCGGAACCGCGCCCGGCTCTACCCAGGGGCTGTTTTTCCCATCTGTCAGTAGCGCTACCAGAACCGCCGAAACCACCGACCAAGACCTGACGAACTGCAGCGAGGTCTACTGGTGCTTCATTCTTGGCGATGGCACTTCGGCCACCGGTTGCGAAGCCCTTGACGCCGGTGAGGGCATCGAGCTGGAGTACTCGACTGACGGCGGCACTTCCTGGAACCCGCTGTTTACGATGGATGACGCGACCTACAGTGCCAGCGGCTGGACGTGCGTCAGCGAGGCGATTCCGCCTGCCGCGCAAACTGCCAGCACGCGTTTCCGCTTCGACCAACCCAGCAACTCAGGTAGCACCAGCGATGCCTGGGCCATCGATAACTTCCAGCTCGCCTGCGAAGACAATACCCTGGACTATAGCTGGAGCCCGACCACCGGTCTGGACGACCCGAATATCCGCAACCCCCAACTGACGGCCGGTAGCTCACCCGAGACCTACACCGTGACCGTCACTGACCCGGCTAACCCTGGTTGCGTTGGTACGGCAGATATTGAAATCACGCCGGTATTGCCTACGGTCAACGTATCGGCCAGCGACTTGACGCCCATTTGCGGCGACCCGGTCACGCTCGAAGCACAAGCGGGTGGCGCACTCGAAGCTGACTTTGAAGCCGGCATCGATCCGGCGGTATTCCCGAGTATCACAGGTGGTGCAGTGAATACCGAATGCGGTCTAGACGCCACGGGTGGCACGGCCGCCCTGGTGTTTAACCCTGGCAGCACCACCGACCGCATTGCTGAAACCGCCGACGCAGATTTGAGTAGCTGTACAGACGTTAATTTCTGTTTCATCCTAGGCAATAACGTGCCGACAACCGCTTGCGAAAATTTGGATGCAGGCGACGATGTCGTACTGCAGTATTCCACCAATGGCGGCGCCACTTGGAACACGTTTTTCACGATGGATGATGCGACTTATGGCACCACCGGCTGGCAGTGTGTGACTGTGGCACTGCCCGCACCGGCACAAACGGCCAGCACGCGTTTGCGCTTTACGCAACCCAGCTATAACGGCACAGATGCCTGGGCGATCGACAATTTCTCGACCACTTGCTCAACTCCGGGTTTAACCTACGCCTGGACACCGACCACCAACATGACTGGCTCCAACACTGCCACGCCGGTAGTTGATCCGACGACCATCCCGACAACCTACCAAGTGACGGTGACAGATCCGCTGAACCCCGCCTGCCCAAGTGTGGCCGAAATCGAGATCGTGCCGGAGACCTTCCCTTCGAACGCTTACGTAGATGTTAGCCAGCCGCAGTGTGGCGGCACCATCAATCTGTTTGCAACGGGTGGGCGCGAGGCCGAGGACGACTTTGATGGCGGGCGCGATGTGACGATTTGGCCCACCATCAGCAACGGTTCTGCCCGTAGCGATTGCATTGGAACTGCCACCGGTGCCGGCGATGCGCTGTTTTTCCCAAATGGGATATCCACGACTAATCGCAGCGTGACATCCGCACCTCAGGATGTTTCCAGCTGCCTGGATGTCAACTGGTGCGTTTATTTCAGTGATGGCGCAGGTGGCTGCAACGCTATGGATAATACCGATGAAGTGCATTTGGAGTATTCGACCAACGGCGGCACGACTTGGAGCACGCTGTTTGTGATGGACGATGCGACTTATGGCACCGCCGGCTGGACGTGCATCAACGAGGAGTTGCCGCCGGGCGCCATCTCTCCTGCCACCAATTTCCGTTTCCGCCATGCTGTTGGTGCGCCGAGCACCAGCACGCTAGACCACTGGGCGATTGACGACTTCTACATCGGCTGCCCGGATGAAGGCAGCCTGAGCTACAACTGGACGCCCACCGCCAACATGACGGGCTCGAACACCAGCACGCCGACTGTGACCAACGTCAGTGCAGCGACGACGTATACGGTCGAGATCACCCACCCCGTCGATCCCAGCTGCCCCAGCTTTGCCGACGTGACCGTCAACCCACGTGAGCTGCCTGTGAACGCCTACATCGACGATGCCAGCCCCATTTGCGGCGAGACCGCACAACTGGTAGCCGTTGGTGCACAACCGTTCTTCGATGACTTCAACCGTGGTGAAGAGCCGGCGCTTTGGACGGCCATCACCAATGGCGAAGCCGAAAGCGATTGCGGCCCGCTGACCGGCAGCGGTCAGTCGCTCTTTTTCCCCGAAGATGGCGTGAGCTCGGTGACCCGCCGCGCGGAGACCGTCGACTACGACCTCACGGCTTGTCAGGATGTGTCTTGGTGCATCTGGTTAAGCGATGGTAGCGGCCCCTGTGATGCTATGGAGAATAACGATGAGGTGCACCTGGAGTATTCGACAGATGGCGGCACCACCTGGAACACACTCAATGTGATGGATGGCGCAACGTATACGCCATTGGGCTGGACGTGCCTGGAAGAGCAGTTGCCCGCTGATGCGGTAACCGGTAGTACGCGTTTCCGTTTTGATCAGAAGAGCTCTTCATCTGGAACCTTCGACAATTGGGGGCTGGACGACTTCGCAGTTGGATGTGCCGACCCAGGATTGACGTACAGCTGGTCGCCTAGTACCGGACTAAGCAGCACCACGGTGTCTTCGCCTGTTTTCTAGGCGCTCAATAGCCCGCAGACCTTTACCGTGACCGTAACTGACCCTGCCGCTCCTGCTTGCACGAACCAGGCAACAGTGAACGTTACACCCCGTCAAATCCCAGTTAACGTCACTGCAGACGACCTCTCGCCGCTCTGCGGTGGACAGTCGCAACTGCAAGCCACCGGAAGCTATGGATTTGAAGACCGCTTTGAAAACGGTACTGACGGCAGCGTATGGAGCAATATCATCAACGGCTTAGCCGACGACCGCTGTGGCGTGCTCCCGGGCAGCGAGAACGCGCTTTACTTCCCGTTTGAGTCGAACGCGACCCGGGAGGCCGAGACCAACGACTTCGACGCAACGGATTGTCAGCAGATCAACTGGTGCATCTATTTCAGTGATGGTTCCGGCCCCTGCGACGCCATGGACGCCACTGATGACATCGAGCTGCAGTACTCTACGAATGGCGGCACAACCTGGAATCAGCTCAACTTGATGCAAGGCTCTGATTTCAGTGGCGCTGGCTGGACGTGCTTAAATGAGCAATTACCAACTGCAGCACAGACCGCTGCGACGCGTTTCCGATTCGAGCAGCTCGGCGGCACGTCGACTACTGGTGACGAGTAGGCCATCGATAACTTCTCGCTCGAGTGTGCCGATGATGCCACATTAGATTACGCCTGGACCCCGGCTGGCGATCTGGACGATGCCACCATCCCAGACCCCACCGTCACTTCTGCCACGGGCACTCAATCTTACTCAGTGACGGTTAGCAACCCGCTGTTCCCGGTGTGTGTAGCCTCAGCAGATGTTGAGATCGATCCGCG
>CAZTEZ010000272.1:0-4654 GCA_964611815.1 uncultured Bacteroidia bacterium
GACTTTTTGCGATATAACAGAAGCTCGATTTTCAATTGATAATCAAATAGTTGAGTTTCATATTTCGGCAAATCGATTCTTGAGGGGCATGGTTCGTGCAGTCGTTGGCACGCTAATTGAGGTGGGTAAATCCAAACTGAATGTCGATGATTTTCGTAGAATAATCGAGGCTCAAGATCGCAGCCGGGCCGGCATGGCCGCGCCGCCCCAGGGGCTCTACCTCTGTGGCGTTGGTTACCCCGCCGGGCTGCTGCAACCGCTCTACTTACCACCGCAACTACCGCAGCTATGATTCGCCAGGGACTACTTCAGAAAATGCAGCAAAAGCTGTCGCCGCAGCAGATTCAGTTTATCAAGCTGCTGCAACTGCCGACGGCGCAACTCGAAGCCCGCATCGAACAGGAGCTCGAGGCCAATCCGGCGCTGGAAGAGGGCCTGATGGCCGACCAGGCGGATAACGATCGCGACGAGCGCCTGGACAACGAAGATTACGAGCAAGCCTCTGATTCTGAAAAGCTTGACGAGGCGGCTGACCTCTCGGAGGATTTCGGCGAAGACGATTACGACTACCGCACACGCCAAAGATCTGACCCCAACCAAGAGCACTATGAAGCGCCGGTCGTCAATACCTACAGCTTGCACGATCAGCTGCACGAGCAGCTTACGATGCTGAATCTAGACGACACGGGCCAGATTGTCGCCGAAAACATCATCGGCAATATCGACGAAGACGGCTACCTGCGCCGCGATCTGTTTACGTTGGTCGACGACCTGGTGTTCAAATACAATGTGAGCGTTGAGCCCGCGTATGTCGAAGAGATGCTGAGTCAGATTCAGCGCTTCGACCCGCCCGGTGTCGCTGCACGCGATTTGCAGGAGTGCCTGCTCCTGCAAATCGACCGCAAAAAACGCGACCCCATCACCCGCCTCGCTGAGCGCATTGTAATGGACTGCTTCGAGGAGTTCACGAAAAAGCACTTCTCGAAAATCGTTAACAAGCTGGATATCAGCGAGGAAGATTTCAAAATCGCCTACGAGTTCATCACAAAGCTCAACCCCAAACCCGGCGAATCGAGCGCGGGTGCAGGCACGGCTCAGTACATCATCCCGGATTTCATCATTGATATTAAGGATCAGGAGCTGAGCGTTAAGCTCAACCAGCGCAACACACCGGAGCTAGGCGTGAGCAAGCAGTATCTCAAGATGCTGAAGGAATTCGAGCAGCAGGAGATGGACTCGCGCTCGAAAAAAGACACGCTGCAGTTCGTGAAAACGAAAGTCGACTCGGCGAAATGGTTCATCGATGCCATCCGTCAAAGGCAGTACACGCTGCTAAAAACGATGATCAGCATCGCCGAAAAGCAGAAGGCTTTCTTCTTGAGCGAAGGCAACGAGCGTGAACTTAAACCCATGATCCTCAAGGATGTAGCAGAGGATATCGAGATGGACATCAGCACCGTAAGCCGAGTGGCGAACAGCAAGTACGTGCAAACCTACTTCGGTATTTATCCGCTGAAGTTTTTCTTCTCTGAGGGCATCACGAACGAGGCCGGGGAAGAAGTGTCAAACCGTGAGGTGAAGCGGATTCTCTCGGAAGCGATTGAAGCTGAAGACAAAAAGAAGCCGCTCAGTGACCAAAAACTGGCTGATTTGCTGAAAGAGCAGGGCTACCCCATCGCCCGCCGCACGGTGGCAAAATACCGCGAGCAGATGAATCTGCCAGTCGCACGCCTGCGCAAAGAGCTGTAAGTGAACCGCTGGTTTTTGCAGCGCTTCAAAAACATTTAGCCTGGTGTTAATCAATCCTTAACGGATTGTAAGTTTGTCTGACGACCTCGCAGTCTATTTTTGAGTATGGCGATGACATTATACCGCTCCCGTCCAGTCGATGCCTTCGCGAAAGCTGTTTCTGTGGCCTTCCACCCCGGCTTTCAGCAGGTGTATCTCATCCTGTTTATGGCTACAGTGACCGGCCGCTTTTGGATTACGCTGGGCCCGACGCTGCTGTTTTCGCTGGCGCTGCCCACGGCGTTCTACATGTGGTTCAAGCGCTATGTGCTGGCCGGCGAGACGATTTACCACATGCATCGCAAGGACCGCTTCTGGCCGACCATCGCCAATATTGTCGGGCTGGCGCTGACGGCCGTAAGCCTCTGGCTCTTAGGCGAGGGGACAATTCCGTCACAGATCACAACGCCCATCGCGCTAACGCCTTTCAATGTCGTTTTGATGGTGCTCGTCATCAACCTCATCGGCTTCAGCGTTACCTTCTTCTACAAGATTTCGTACCACATGCTGGCTACGGCCGCCATTGGCTTTATTTTCTACTCGCCAGAGCACCCCTGGCTGATCTGGTCGGTGCTCAGCATCACGATTCCGCTCGTCGGCTGGTCGCGCTACTACCTCCACGGGCACACGATTGACCAGATTATTGTCGGTACTGTCGTCGGACTTAGCTACGCCACGGTCGTCACGACCTGGTTGATTTAATCGGCTGCTTATCAGTCGCCTACGCGGTCGACGAGCTCATAGTAGCCAATAATCTCGACCCCCAGCTTTTCCGCTTTTTCGCGCTTGCTCGGGCCCATGTCGTCGCCTGCCACGATAAGGTCAGTTGAGCCAGAAACGCTGCTTACGACCTTGCCACCGTGGCTACGGATGTAGTCCTTCAGGTCGTCGCGCGAGATGGGAAACTTGCCTGAGACCACCACCTTCTTGCCTTCAAGTGCGGTGCTGGCCTGCTCCTGCTGTTCGATTTCAAACTGAAGACCAGCCGCTTTCAAGCGCTCGATGATCTTCTGCGTGTGCGGTGTGGCGAAGAATGCCCGCACACCTTTTGCGATGGTCTCGCCGATCTCGTGCACCTGTTCCAGCTCTTCCTGGCTGGCATTTTTCAGCGCATCCATATTGCCAAAGGCCTCCGCCAACTTACGCGCGACTGTCTCGCCAACGTGCCTGATTCCCAGCGCATAAAGCACGCGCTCAAACGGCACTTGCTTGGACTTCTCGATACTCTCAATAAGGTTCTCGGCACTCTTTTCGCCGTGCCGTTCGAGCGACATAATCTGCTCCTTCGTCAGGTCATAGAGGTCAGCGATATTCTCAATGAGCCCCTCGTTGACCAGCAGTTTCACACGCTGCTCCCCCAGCCCGTCGATATCCATCATGCGCCGTGCGCCGAAGTGCTCGATGCGCCCCGTGATTTGCGGTGGGCACTCCAGTACATTCGGGCAGAAATAGCCGACGTCATCTACGGAGGGCTTCACGAGCTCTGTACCGCACGCCGGGCAACTAGAAGGTGGCGTAAAGCTCTCTGTATCGGCAGGCCGTTTTTCGGGAAAAGCCTTGAGCACCTTGGGAATAATCTCCCCGCTCTTTTCGACGAGCACCGTATCACCTTTGTGTAAATCCAGGCGCTCGATCTCGTCGTAGTTATACAGCGAAGCCCGCTTGACCGTCGTGCCCGCCAAAAGTACCGGCTCCAGCATCGCTACCGGATTGATGTAACCCGTGCGCCCAACGCTATAGAGGATGTCATTAAGGGTGGTTTCTGCTCGCTCAGCCTCGTACTTGTAAGCAATGGCCCAACGCGGCGATTTCGACGTCCGACCGATCTCGTCACGCAGACTGATGGTGTCCACTTTCACGACAATGCCGTCAATCTCGTAATCGAGGTCCACCCGCTTCTGCTCCCACTCATCCAGATAAGCTTCCACCTTACTGAAATCATCCACCCGAATCATATCCGGAAGCAGCTTAAAGTGCCAGCCTTCCAAGCGCTGCATGGCGGCGTAATCAGAGTCCAAGTCGTGCGCCTCAAACATATCGAGATAGTACGCAAAGAAGTCCAACGGGCGCCTGGCAACTTCCGCGCTATCCTGCAGCTTGAGTGTACCGGCCGTGGCATTGCGTGGGTTCATCAGCAGGCTTTCGCCACGCTCTTCGCGCTCGGCATTCATGCGGTCAAATTCCGGCCGGTACATGAAAACTTCGCCCCGCACTTCTAGCTCTGGCGGCACATTGTCACCCTTGATTTTCAAAGGGATAGACCGGATTGTCTTAACGTTCGCCGTGATCTCGTCGCCCTGCGTGCCGTTGCCCCGCGTGACGCCGCGCACCAGCAGTCCGTTTTCATAGTGCAGGCTCAGCGCCACGCCGTCGACTTTATGCTGCAAAATGTAGGGCACGCTCTCACGTCCCGAAAGTTCCTGCACACGGCGATGAAAATCGCGGATGTCTTCGCGCGAATACGAGTTCGCGAGGCTCAGCATCGGCTTGCGATGCGTGTAGGTCGGGAAGACCTTCGTGAGGTCGCCGCCAACCCGCTGAGTCGGCGAGTCATCCCGCTTAAGATCAGGGAATTGCGCCTCCAGGTCTTCGAGTTGCTGCAGCTTTTCGTCAAACTCACGGTCGCTGATTTCCGGTGCCGCTTTCACATAGTATAAGTAATTGTGGCGCTGCAACTCGTCGGTCAGCGCGTCGATTATCTGCTGGGCTTGTTCGCGATCCATAGGCGTGGCGTGTGGCGTAAATCTAGCAAATCCTGAACCCCGATTCGCCCTACCCTGTTTCAGAATCGACGGGCGATTTTGTAAATTATAGTATCTAAACTCAAACCCCTATTCCTATGACTTTTGGTGTATTGCTCGCCGGC
>CAZTEZ010000273.1:0-284 GCA_964611815.1 uncultured Bacteroidia bacterium
GGCTATGCGCAGCGCAGCTACCGCAAGCTGCGCCACGAGGCCTTTTACCTGCCCATGCCCGACGGCGTGCGCCTCGCATGCGACCTCTACCTGCCCGCTGACCGCCAGGCGACCGACCGCCTGCCGACCATCTTTTACAAAACGCGCTACATCCGATCCCTCGAACTGCGCGGCTTTTTGAAGCCGTTCATTCCGCACAAAACCACCAACGTGCGCATGCCCTACGTGCGGGAGTTCATCAAACAAGGCTACGCGGTGATGGTGGTAGATGCGCGCGGCTCGGG
>CAZTEZ010000273.1:294-1905 GCA_964611815.1 uncultured Bacteroidia bacterium
AGCTTCGGAACGCGAAAGATGGAGTTCTCGCCAGAGGAGGTAGCCGATGCCGGGCATGTGATGGACTGGATCGTGCAGCAGGGGTGGTCGAACGGTGCCGTGGGCGCGACTGGCGTGAGCTACGTCGGCACCACGGCGATTCAGATGCTGGCGAACCAGCACCCCGCGCTGAAGGCGATCTTCCCGCGCTTCGGCATCTTCGATTTGTACGCCGATATCGGCATGCCGGGCGGGGTGCCCCAAACGCCCTTCATCGACGTTTGGGGTGATTTCACGCAGGCCTTCGACCGCAACGATTTTTCGCCCTTCGGTAAACTCGCGGGCTTGGCGGTGAAGGGCATCCGACCGGTGAAAACGGAGAACGGACGTGCGCAATTGAAAGCCGCGCTCGAAGAGCACAAGGAGAACTACGACATCATCTCTGGCATACGGGGCGTGACGTTCAGGGACGAGACCGCCCCCGGCGGCGAGGTCGGCTTTGATGATTGCAGCGCGCACCTAAACACGGAACGCATCCGCGAGAGCGGCGCGGCAATCTACTGGCTCAGCGGGTGGTATGATGCCAAGATCGTGAATTCGTCGTGCAAGGGCTTCCTGACGTTCAACGACCAAAGCCACCTGACGATCGGCCCCTGGGATCACGGCCCCATCGACCGCGTGGTGCCGGGCGAAAAGCCGAAGAAAGTGCAGTTCGACATGATGAGCGAAATGCTGCGTTTCTTCGACCGCCACCTGAAAGCCATGCCCAACCAGATCGACGAGCAGCCGCGCGTGAACTACTTCACGCAGATCGCTGACGAGTGGCGGTCTGGAGACACCTGGCCACCAAAAGAAGCGAAACAAGAGCGGCTGTTTTTAACCGCCGAACATCGCCTGACTGACGATAAGCCCGAGGCTTCACGCTTAACTTTTGCACCGAATTACGACCACCGCACGGGTGGCAACTCACGCTGGAACAGCCAGACGCTGCTCTACCGAAACGGGGGCACGCACTACCTCGATCGCGCCGAACAGGCGAAGGATCTGCTGACCTTCCGCCTGCCAATCACGCACAGCTTTGAGCTCGTCGGGCACCCCATCGCTCGGCTCAACCTGGTAGCAAACAGCACCGACGCGACTGTCTTTGTCTACCTGGAAGAAGAGCTGCCCAACGGGCACATCCGCTACATCACCGAAGGGCAGTTCCGCGCCCTGCACCGCAAACCTGCTGAAGATCTGCCCTACACCCAAGTTGGCCCAAAGCATAGCTTTATGATCAAAGACGCAACGCCCTTAGTACCAGGCGAACCGGCCCTGCTGGAGTTCGACCTCATCCCGACGAGTTACCGCCTCACCGCCGGCAATACCCTGCGGCTGAGCATCGCCGGAGCCGACCTCGATCACTTCGCGCTCATCGACGAGCGCCCCAGTGAAATCGAGCTGCTTTTGGGCGGTGATGTACCTTCACACATCGAAATCATGACTGTCAGCCGTTAATTTTCAACTTTAATCTGAATGGTTAAAACAAATGGTAGTCAGCCTTATACAGTGAATGTATGAAGTGATTACTAAAGATTTAGCGTGGAACACTTTTAGGTGCACTTAAAAGCTGTTCTGCGTATAATTCCACGC
>CAZTEZ010000273.1:1915-4634 GCA_964611815.1 uncultured Bacteroidia bacterium
TACCCTGCCCCGCCGTAGCTTTGCCAGCATGTGTGGAATCGTCGGCAGTTTGAATTTTCTGGACACCGCCCCGGCTGCAGACCTTAGCGCTGCACTCGCCTGTTTGCACCAGCGCGGGCCAGATCATCAGGCCACCTACACCCACGGGCCGGTCGCGCTCGGCCACGCCCGGCTGAGCATCCTCGACACCAGCTCGGCGGCACACCAGCCGATGATCTCCGACGACGGCCGGTACACGATCGTGTTCAATGGCGAGATCTACAATTTCAAGCAGCTGCGTCAGCAGCTGGAACGCGACGGACACACGTTTACTTCCGACGGCGACACCGAGGTGCTGCTCAAACTCTACCTGCACGAAGGCCCTGCAGCCTTGCAAAAGCTTAACGGCTTCTTCGCATTTGCGGTGTACGATACCGAGGCGCAGTCACTCTTCATCGCCCGCGATCGCATGGGCATCAAGCCGCTACTATTCTGGTACGACTCGGCTCGATTTGCGTTTGCTTCAGAGTTAAAAAGTATGCTGGCTTTAGGCATTCCGCGTAAGCTCGATCACAGTGTGCTGGGTTTGTTTTTGCAGCTCAATTATGTGCCGCCGAACGCCAGCATGCTGCAAGGCGTACAGAAGCTGCAGCCTGGCCACTACCTCACTGTTGAGGCCAACGGCAGCGTTGAGCAGCACCGCTACTGGCAGCTACCACAGCGCGGCGAGCAGCGCCACCCCACCCCGACTTCTTACGACCAGGCAGTGGATGACCTGCGCGATCGCTTGTCCGAAAGCGTGCAACGCCGGATGATCGCCGACGTGCCGCTGGGGGTGTTTCTGAGCGGTGGATTGGACTCCTCGATTGTTGCTGCATTGGCGACTCGCAATAGTGACAAAGTACGAACATTCTCGCTCGGCTTTGAGAACAAACTCTTCGATGAAAGCGACTACGCGCTGGCAGTCGCAAGGCATATCGGCACCGAACACACCCGCTTTGAAGTCAACGCCGAGCGCCTGCAGGAGGTGGTGGAGGATGTGCTGACGTATATCGACGAGCCCTTCGCGGATGCCTCTGCCAGCAATATGTTCATCCTCAGCCGGCTGACGCGCCAACATGTGACCGTCGCGCTCAGTGGCGATGGTGCTGACGAACTTTTCGGTGGCTACTCCAAGCACTACGGCGAGTTTCGTGCGCGACATGACAATCTGTTGAACGCCGCCATCGACAGCAGTGCGCCGCTGCTAAACCTGCTACCGGGCACACGTAACTCAAAGCTGGGTCGGAAGATATGGCAGGTGCAGAAATACGCGCGCGACCGCAAGCTCTCCAAAGCCGAGCGCTATTGGGCGTGGTGTTGTGTACAGCTGCCGGGCGAGGCGAGCCGCCTGCTCAAACAGCAGCCCACACTGGATGCCATCAGCGCCATTCGCAGCACCTATCTCGAAGAAATCGCCTCTGACGGCGATATGAACGACGTGTTCCGCGCTGATCTCCGCCTCGTGCTCGATGGCGATATGCTGCGCAAAGTCGACCTGATGTCGATGGCGAACTCGCTGGAAATACGCGTGCCGTTTCTGGACCACACCGTCGTGGAGTGGGCTGCCAACCTACCTGCCGAATGGAAAGTCACCGCCAAGCAGCGCAAGCGCATCCTGCAGGATGTGGGCCGACCGCTGTTGCCCGATCTCATCTACAACCGCCCCAAACAGGGCTTCGAAGTGCCGCTCCGCGACTGGATGATCGGCCCGTTGCGCCCCGAACTCGACCGCCTGCTGTTCGACCGCGATTTCATCGCCCACCAGGGGCTATTCAACCACACCCGCATCCTCGAACTGCGCGATGCCGTCGAAAGCGGCAAGTACGCCAAGGAGGATATGTCGCTTTGGGCGCTGCTGACCTTCCAGCGGTTTTGGGAGCGGTGGTTTTGAAGCAAAAGGTGAACCAGGATTAGGAGGATTACAGCAGGATTATCAAGATTTTGAGGCATTACATTCCGAGGAGCAGCGAAGGATCTGCTGACAAGATAGTGATTGCCAGTTGAGCTTTAACCTCTTCAGCATGTTCGAGACGAACACCCTGAGATTCCTAAAATCTTGGGGCAATCCTCTGTATCCTGGTTCTAACTCAGAACCGGTTTTTGAACATCATGCTCTCCACCGGGCGGGGGGTGCGGGCGTTGTATTTCGCAGAAGGCTTGCGGTCGTAGGGGTTGATGACCTCGCCGTGGGTTGCGAAGTAAATCAGCTGCCCGATGGGCATGTGCGGGTAGACACGCACGGGCATTTGCACAGAAATTTCAAGCGTCCAGTGGTTGCAGAAGCCGATGTCGCCCTTACCGGCAGTGGCGTGGATGTCAATGCCCAGCCTGCCGACGCTGCTTTTGCCCTCCAGAAACGGGACGTGTTCGTGGGTTTCGGTGTATTCGAGTGTGCTGCCCAGGTAGAGTTTGCCGGGTTGTAAGACGTAGCCATCCTCAGGGATGTCGAAATGCTCCACGGCGTTGTGCGCACGGGCGTCTAGCTCCTCGGTGACGTAGGTCGCGAGGTGGCGGCTAAGGTGTACGTCGTAGCTGTTGCTGCCCAGCGCGTTGCGATCGAAAGGCTCGATCACGATGCTGCCAGCGTCAATGGCGTTCAGTATCTCCTGATCCGTCAGAATCATGCCCCGAAGTTAGGCGTTTTTCGTCAGTACTGCCACGCTTGGGCGCATCAAGTTGTGCGGCGCTCTTGGCGGCA
>CAZTEZ010000274.1:0-4612 GCA_964611815.1 uncultured Bacteroidia bacterium
GACCGGGGCGATTTCTCCAGTTTCAAGCCCTGGGAAGAAGTCAGGGCGGAGTTGGCTGAAAAACGAAAGCGTCGGCGCGAAAATGGATAATGCTGGGTATTTTTTTCAATTGACAACTATGGCAGACCGCGACCTGTCTAGGATTGTGTTTTGGCTGGAAGATCACGTATCACTAGCTTTCGCGGACAAGTTTGAATCTCGCTTCAACGATCTGATCATCAGCCTCTCTGCATGGCCCAGACAGTGGCAGCGCGTTCAAGTGGCTGGTAGAACCTTCAGGCGTGCTGTACTTTTGAAAGGTTGGGTCGTGTTGTACCAAGTACAACCTGAGCAGAAACTAGTTCTCATCTCTGCCGTGCGCGGTGCCGCCGAAGACTGGATGAACACGCCGGTTTCGGAATAGACATCAAAACGCCTCGCTCGCCGTCAGCAGCACCTCAGCGATGTCTTTGTAAGCCACGCTGTGCTGGTGGTAGCGCGTGTTGTACCACGCCCGGTTGGGGTCTTCGATGAGCAGGCCGGTGCTTTCAGCTTTCAGCAAACGGCCCGCGAGCGTCTCGCCATCGTGCAAAATGACCTCTACCCAGCCGCCCTCCAGCGGTTGGAGCGCCGCAGCGTTCAGCTGCTGGCCACGAAAGCGGGTCATGCGGGTGCCCATCGAATTGTGAGTCGAGATTGTAGTTTGCCTGCTCAGTTCGAGTCTGCCTCAAGAATCTGATTGTACTTGTCCAATCGGCGTGGGTCAATCTGCTGCATGATGCGCAAAAAGCGCTGCTTGTCGTCGTCGAACGCGCCGCTCATAATCTGCACGAGCTCCTGCCATTTGGTGTCCAGGAATACTTGGATGATGTAGATGTTCGGGTTCTGGACGTACAGCTTCTGCAGGTCTTCCATGCAGGCCATGATTTCAGTGCGACCGGTCTGCACATCTTCCGCCATGATGTCCAGGCCCTTGCGGTGGTAGCGGTAATAGATATCGCGCATCGACTTGTAAGAGTTGTTCGTCAGGTTCTCCATCACCCAGTAGCGCGAATCACGTGAGTCCATCGCCCGCCAGCCCGGGCGGTTGCTTTGGGCAGCCAGCATCGCAATGTTGCGTGCGCGCTCGAAAAACGGGGCACCGCCGTCGCGGCCCATGGCCTCAAAATCCAGTCCCAGCATGATGAGCGCGTGGAAGTTCAGGATGGCCGTGAGGTTATCGACGTAGTTCTGCTCGGTATACTGCAGCTGCTGGAACTGCGTGTACTCGACCTCAAAATCGGTATCCACGAAACGGTAGAGCAGCGTCTCGTAGTTGCTGTTCAGCACCGGACGAATGAGGCGGATGTTCAAATCGCCCGTGAAGAAGCCGCCGCTCTGGCCACTGAAAACGATGGTCATTTGGCAATTCAGGCGCTCGTAGGGCTCGAACACATAGTCCGTAAAGCGGGTGTTGTTCATGTACTCCGTCAGCTGCTTCTGCATATCCTGAAAGAGCATCGGGTCGACGTTCGCGATCGACTGATCACCACGCACGCTGACCGTGGCCTGAAACTCACCAGCACGCAGAGTGCTGAGGGTCAGTAACAACACAAAGACAACAAGGATGGGACGGATGAAACGCATAATCGTGAGAAAGTAGAAGCCGGGTCGGGCAAGCCAATCGATGCAGTTTGAACTTAACGGACGGACTGGGTTGAAGGCTAAACTAAGGAATACGAACGATACGCGTGACCGACCGGCGCTTCATTCAACGGCTCGGGCACGTATTTGGTATGCGAGACGGTGATGATTCAGCCGCTTGGGCTCGTGGGCTGCCAGGTGTCGGCGTAGGCATCGAAGAGGCACTCGTCCAGGCGTCGGCCAGACTTCACGATGTTTTGGCGGTTGGTCAGCCGGTGCGTGTAGCCGGCTTTTTCGAGCACCCGCATAGAGGCGGGGTTGCTCGAGTAAATCCCCGCGAAAATCCGCCAGAGGCCGACCTGCTGGAACCCAAACCGTGTTAAAGACACGATCGCCTCCGTCATGATCCCCCGACCCCAATGCGGCTTAGCGAGCCAGTAGCCAATTTCCGCGTTCAGCTTATAGATTTCGGGTTGCACGGTGAGGCCGATTGAGCCCTGGGCCACACCGTCGATTTCGATAGCAAAGATATGTCTGCCCTCAGCTGTGGTCACGTTCTCGATAAACTGCTCCGCATCATTCAGCGTATAGGGGAAGGGCAGACTGCGCATCTGTTCCACGATTTCCGGCACGTTGATAGCAGCGGCGATATCGGGGGCATCCCCTGGGGCAAACGGGCGGAGTGTGAAGCGCGAGCAGTCGATACGCATAGCGGCGGGCTTGATTCGGTCAAATATACGCTGGAATCAAATGAGGCCTGAGCACACCGCCCTGGCCTGAACGACTGTTTCGAGTGGCATTTACTGAGGGTTTGCCTAGTGAATTCGAGGGCAGCGCATAGGTATAAACGCTTATTTAGTCTGATTCGAGAAAAAATAATAGTAATACTATTGCAGGTAATAATAGTAGTCACTACATTTGAGTATAACGATGAAGGCAACACCCGGTGGCAAAGCCAATGTATTGCACGGTGTTGATCCTCTAAAGACGCACTTGTTTGAGTAGCAGATGCGAGTAGGTAGTACCGCCGTTCTTCAGAGAACGGCGGTCTTTTTTTATCTTGGCTATATCTTAAGCCTATGCTGCGCTCACTACCTTTACTATCGCTCTTGATCTGTGTGCTCTTCTCGTTTGATGTGCATGCCCAGCCCGACTACGACCGCGCCGAGCACCTGTTCACGCTCGCCAACGAGAAGTTTCACTCCAAAGACTACCGCGCGGCGGTGCAGGGCTACACGGAAGTCGCCCGCCTGCGACCAAACGACCCGGCGGTATACTTCAACCGCGGGCTGGCGTATTACGAACTGACGCAGTTTGAAGCGGCCATCGAAGATTTCACAAAAAACATCGAGCTGCAGCCCGATTCCGCCTACGGCTTCGCCAAGCGTGCGCTGTGCTACAAGCAGTTGCGGCGCTTCAACAACGCGATCTCCGACTACTCCAAAGCCATCATCCGTCTGCCGGGCAACCCGGCGCTGTACTTCAACCGCGCGCTTTGCTACCGCGAACTGGGGCGCTGGCACAAGGTCATCGAAGACTATACGAAATGCATCTCGTTGAGCCCGCAACCGGAGGTGCTGGCCTATCTTAACCGTGGCAATGCGCGCGACGAGGTCGGCGACAAAGAGGGCGCCATCGCCGATTACCGCAAAGCCGCCGAGCTGGACCCCGGCAACGCGATGTACTGGCGCAACATGGCGATCGTCTACCGCAGCATGGACAACAACGCGGAAGCCATCACGGCCTACAGCCGCGCCATTGCGATCGACCGCCACGACACGAGCCTTTACTTTGGCCGCGGGCTGGCCAAGTGGAACTCCGGCGACCCCCGCGCCGCCTGCAAAGACTGGCAGCTGGGCTGGAACCTCGGCGGCGCCGACTGCCAGAAGCTCGCCGAAGATAATTGTGGGCCGGATAAGACGTTTGAGGAGTGAGGTTTTTTGAACTTTGTTGCACGTTTCATTTTAGTGAAGCGTTCGTCTATCAGCTTTTCTTCGTACCTTATCTAATAAACTTCTACACTATGTCTGTTGCAAAAGAAAAGCGCGAGGTCTTTGATTTTGATTCACCTGAAATTCAGTCGCTTCTGAAAACGATTCGAGAATCCAAAGAAGTCAAGCTACAACCCGCAGAGGTCGGTTATCGGTTGTTGCCAAACTACTTTGGCTCAGATGTAATTGAGGTGCTCGTTGTTCTACCCCAAGACTTTGATGTAGATCAGATGACCTACGAAGACACCTCGGGAGTGAAGAGGGTTATTCGTGCTTGGTCAGAGCTTGAGTTTCCAGAATTCAGCCTTATGTTTTCTTTTGACCAATAGGAGATGGCAAAGCCAGTTAAAGAAATCAATTATGCGAATAGCCTCATTGAGATTTCCAGAGGCATGCTCACAAAATTACACAGCTCAGGGGCTCCTCCTCAGTCTATTTTGAGGCGCTGTACTTCTAATGCTTATTATGCATTGTTTCATTGCCTATGCAACGGAGGAGCTAGAATTCTGCACAATCATGACAACTCAAGAAAATTCTCAGCCAGGGCCTTCAAGCATGACAGGATGTACAGCATTTTTGATAAAGACTTCAATAGTAATATATTAAGTGACGATAGGAAGAGGTTTAGACATTTCTACAATGAAAATGTTTTAGAAAAGATTGTTGACCTGTCAAATTCATTTACTCAACTTCAGAATAAACGACATCAAGCGGATTACGATTTTGAAATTAGTTTTAAGAAGTCTGAAGTAATTGAAAGCTTGGTTGATGCCGAAAATGCTATAAAACTTTATGAGGAATTATATCTACATTGGCGTGAAAATCTAAAAACATTGATCTCTATATTATTATACGAAAAAATTTCACAGGCACTTTAGGGCACATCTGAACCCCCGCCCCGGCAACTGCGTTAGTGGCGCATGCCAACCCCAACCCCTACCGACCAGACCGTACTGACCCCCATCGCCGCCATCCGGCAGTTTAGCCAGGGCGAGGTGGGCCGCAACCGCTTGTTTCAG
>CAZTEZ010000275.1:0-4609 GCA_964611815.1 uncultured Bacteroidia bacterium
CTCAATGTGCTTGGGGCGTTCGATGAACTTCTCGATGAAGATCGTGCCGTTGCCGAAAGCATTCGTCGCCTCGCGTTGTGCCTCATTGAATTGGCGCTCAATGTCTTCTGAATTGCGCACGACGCGCATGCCACGCCCGCCACCACCGGCAGCGGCTTTCAGCATCACGGGGTAGCCCATCTCATCCGCAGCAGCTTTGGCATCCTTGCCGTCTTTCAGCGGGTCGGGGTTGCTGGGGATCATCGGCACATTCAACCGAGCGGCCACGTCCTTGGCTTTCACCTTGTTGCCGAGCTGCTCCATCGTGTCGGGCGAGGGCCCGACGAACTTGATGCCTTCTTCCAAACACCGGCGCGCAAAATCGACATTCTCTGATAAGAAGCCGTAGCCCGGGTGAATGCCATCCACCCCTTTGGCTTTGGCGAGCTGGATGATCTCCTCGATATCGAGGTAAGGCTTCAGCGGGTCATCGTCGGCGCCAATCTTGTACGCCTCGTCGGCCTTGTAACGGTGTAGCGAATAGCGGTCTTCGTGGGTGTAAATCGCGACGGTGCGGATGCCGAGCTCAGATGCAGCTCGCAGTACACGAATAGCGATTTCGCCACGGTTGGCTACGAGGATTTTCTTGATAGGGTTCGGGGCGTCGATTTTCATAGGGCTGGTTCAGGAAGAGCCGACGGAACGGTTACAATTGAAGTTAAAGAATTTGCAAACTACATATTCAACCGTTGCCATGAAAACATTCTTATGTACCAAAAACGGCTAAAATGGCAATTCGACTTATTCTTTTATAGGGCGCTGAAAATAAAAGAATTCCGCACGATAGCTGTCGCCACCGCCACGGGTGGCATTCACCATTTCCCAGCCATCCGCAGAAAACTGATTGAGGATCGCATTCATGGTTTGCCCCGTAAAGTCTTCGTAGTTGCCGTCGGAATAGATCGCGGTACCTTCTTCGACTTCATTGGAGGCAAAATACTGGGTGTTCATCAAGTACACGCGTGCGAACTCGTATTTCGTAGGAGCTGTTTCATCTTCAGACTGGTCTGATTGCGCGTGTAGTCCACTGAAAGTTAGGACACTAAGCAGGAGCAGGGGGAGCCGTAAGCGGTAGTACATAAGTTAAGTGTTGATGCACAAACAGCCCGCATTCTTGCGGGCTGTTTGTGAGAATAAGATAATGATGCATGAAGCGTACTCTATTACTTCAATGCATTAGTCACCGCTTGAGCGGCTTCTTGAAGCGTGATGGCCGGGGTGATCGCGAGATCGGTGCCATCCAGAATCTCCTTTGCTTTGTCAGCGTTGTTGCCTTGCAGACGGACGATAATCGGCATGTCGATATTCTCGATGTTCTTATACGCCTCAACCACGCCATTGGCCACGCGGTCGCACTGTACGATACCACCGAAAATGTTGATGAGAATCGCTTTCACGTTCTTGTCTTTCATAATCAGACGGAAAGCCGCCTCAACGGTCTGCGCATTCGCGCCACCGCCAACATCCAGGAAGTTCGCGGGGTTGCCACCCGATAGCTTAATCATGTCCATCGTTGCCATCGCGAGGCCGGCACCGTTCACCATACAGCCCACATTGCCGTCGAGCTTGATGTAGTTGAGGTTGTTTTCGCGGGCTTCCGTTTCCAGCGGATCCTCTTCGCTGGTGTCGTGCCACTCGGCGTATTTTTTCTGGCGGTAAGTCGCGTTGTCGTCGATGTCGAACTTGCAATCCAACGCAATTACCTGATCATCAGAAGTTTTGAGCATCGGGTTGATCTCCACCATCGAAGCATCAGCACCCACATAGGCGTTGTAGATCTTCATGATGAACTTCACCGCGTTCTTGAATGCTGTGCCCGTAAAGCCCAGCTGAAACGCCACCTGGCGCGCTTGATAGGGCTGCAAACCATAGCGCGGGTCGATGTGAAGCTTGACGATTTTCTCAGGCTGCTTTTCGGCAACTTCCTCAATATCAACGCCGCCCTCAGATGATGCCATGATGACATCCTGGCTGGTGTTGCGGTCGAGTGTGATCGAAAAGTAGTACTCTTTGATGTCCGATGGGCCGGGATAAAAGGCATCGGGCGTGATGAGAATCTTCTTAACGATGACCCCCTCTTCGCCTGTCTGGGGCGTTACGAGCGTCATGCCGAGCATCTTCTCGGCTTCCTCTTTCGCTTTGTCGAGGCCCTTGGCGATTTTAACGCCGCCGCCTTTGCCACGACCGCCCGCATGCACCTGGGCTTTCACGACGTAGACTTCGTCGCCATTGCTGGTGTCGTACAGCGACTTTGCTTTTTCGATGGCTTCATCGGCGTTGTCTGCAACCACGCCGTCGGATACCGGCAAACCGTATTCTTTAAGAATTTCTTTGCCCTGATACTCGTGTAGTTTCATTGTCAGGAATTGGGTTGAGTTGCCACAATGATACGCTTTTTTCGGCGAAATGTGGCAGAGCTCAGGCTTCCAATTCCACGGGTTTTTTGGCGGCGCGTCGTGGGCAGTTGCGGGCATCGATGCGCAGGATGTTCTGGCCGCTTTCAGTCGTGCTACGGATGAACATGCCGTTAACCATCGCACCATCAATGTCATCCGGAATGCGCACGAACACCTGCGCCTGCTCGGGCACGCTGTCGTAGAGCGTCAGGCTGATTTCTTCCATCTCCTGGTCGACGTCAAAATCGGCCACACCGCAGCCGGGCAAAATGTGCTCGCTGCCACCGGCGATGCTCCAGTCTTTGCGGATTTGGAGGGTCAGGCGTGCATCTTGCGGGTCAACACGGAGCTCGTAGGACGCTGGTCGCCATGCCATTTCTGTGGTGTCGAAACACGGGTAGTCGGGCAACTCTACCGTCAATGGGCTGTTGCTGAAATTGAAAACGATGTTGTAGAAGCGCCCATTGCGGCGCACTTCGTACAGCTCCATATTGCGCTCGCTGATGCGTCGCAAAATGTGTGGCCTGCGGTGCGGTATCAGCGACGGCAGGGCTGCCAGGGCGGCGGGTTGTAGCTTGTCGAGCGGGTCCTGAAAAAGGAGCGTGTCGCTGTACAAGATACTGGCCATCAGCAGGCTATACTTACCGGCATCATCCAGCGGCATCTTGTTGTCTTTAGGCAGCAGGCTGAGCTGGCTGTTCAGTCGACGCGGGTAGGGCACGGGCACGGCCAGGGTGTCGTGCAGCGCGGCGGTCAGCGACTCTCCGGCCTTGCTGTCTAGCTTTTTGTTGATGCCCTGTGCTGAGGGTAACAGGTTGCTGTTCAGGCGATACCGCAGTGCCAGCTGCGGGCTCAGGCCCTCGCAATACAACTGGTGCGGCTTGAGCTCCGTGAGGAGCGTATCCAGATAGGTCTGCATCCAGATATTCGGGTTCACGCTCGATTTACGAGCGAGCCAAATGGCATCCAAGTACAATAAACGGAAGCGCATGAAGCCGGCGGCTTTCAACTCACGAATCTGCGTTTGCAGGTTCTTTAAACAAGTTGGATTACTGAAATCCAGCAGATAGTGATGCGCATCCTTCAGCTTTACTTTAACCGGCTGCCCTTCAGCATTCCGTACACAACGAGACTTGTCAACTTCATCCAAAGGCAAAAGGTGGGGCGCAATCTGCAGGCCGAATTTACTCGGGTAATTCTGTTTTTTTGGGAAGTTAAGTACAGACTTCGCAACTGGCTGAAAATGAAGGCCGGGCAGAATCACGGCGTCGCAGCGAACGTTCAGGTCGTCCAGCTGTTCAAGTTGCGCAGAGAGACTTTCGTGCGTAAGTGGTGCCTCCAACTGCCTGACAAAACCCTGCCCACTGATATTCGGCGGCTCTTCGGTTGAGCTCGGCACGCAATCGAGGATGACCTTCTGCTCCAAATGGGTTTCCGTCTGAAAAATGACGTGCAGCCGCAACTTGTGCTCAGGCGTGAGCTCCCAGGCGCAAATCGAGTCGGGCGTGTTGGCAGTCAAGAGTTTGGTCGACTCATCGCCTTCTAGCAACAAGCCCCAGAGGCTCTTATTCTTAAGCCAGGAGGCCCAAGTGATGACCTGCATCGGCTTTTTTGCCTTGGCTTTCAGGGCCTTGAGGCTAAGCTTACTCACCTTTTCCGGCTCGAGCGAATGGGGTGGCGTTGCGGTGGTCAGTCCAAGGCGAGCGATGTGGGTGTCGCTGGGCACACAGAGCTCGAAATCGACCACGAGTTTGTAGAGCGGTGCCGTAGTACGCATGAAGAAGGACATTTCCTCCTCGAACTCCCGAAAGCGCATAGTAATCCCATCGCCGACGATGGCGCTGCCTTCAATGGTCAAAGGCTTCAGCTTATGCGCCCCACGGGGCTGATAGCTGACGTGCTCAAGCTTGAGCAGCATAGGCAATAGAGGGGATAAGGCAGTGAGGGACGCGTTTAATCGCGGAAGAGGCTGCCTTCTTCGTCAATTTTTTCCTGGATCGACTGCAGTGCATGGATCACGACCTCAGGGCGGGGCGGGCAACCGGGTACGTAAACATCCACCGGCAGGAAGTTATCGCAGCCCTGCACAACGCCATAGACGCGGTGCATGCCGCCAGTGGAAGCGCAGGCGCCCATCGCGACGCACCATTTGGGGTCGGGCATTTGGTCCCAGA
>CAZTEZ010000276.1:0-4590 GCA_964611815.1 uncultured Bacteroidia bacterium
TTTTGGGGCTCAGCACCAGCACCACGTAATTAAACATGCGCTGCAAACGGTGCAGGACTGGCCGCACACGAAAGCCCTTCGAAAAGGTAAACGTCTCTTCAGCAGGGGCGTAAGGCAGATGCATCCAGTGCTTCTGGCCCTCGCCGACGCAAATGCAGAGGCCTTCGCTCAGGCGCTTGCGCTGCACCATGCCCAGCAATTCTTCCAGCTGCTTGAGCAGTTGGCTTTTGGTGCCATCGGCGACGTCTTCAGGAAAACAGGCCGTGGCACGCTCCAGAATTTGTTCGGGGTTGAACCGACGCAGCGCCTCTGTGGCCGACTCTTCCGAGCCGTCTTTGGGCAGGTGGGTATCCAGAACAATGGTGAGGGCGGGCTCGCGCGGGCTGCGTTTGAGCTGGTCGAGCTTTGTGAGAAGCAAATCGTTGAGCATCGCTTACGGCGCGCAACCTACCCTAGTTGCGGGCGGGGCTGCTGGTTGTTGAGGTGTACGGATGGAGTCGTGCTGGGCGTTTTAGTTAGAGCGCAAATATACGGGTTTTGCACAAGGCGCAAGCTTTAGCGCTGGCAATTCCCCCAACCAAAGAACCACCCCCCAAAGCCTGGCGCGTTTTTCAAGCGCGCATGCGCGTGTGGGCTGCCAAAAAAACACTAGTTTTGAGTGTTTTTCACCACGCCCTGTATGCGCGCAGTAATCGGTTTTTTGATCATTTTCTGGCTCCTGGCCTTCCCGCTCGGCTTTTTCCTGAGCGGCTATCTGCCCTGGTGGACGTTCGTTGTGCTGGCGTTTGTGCTGGGTCTGGCCATGCGTATTAGCAATGGCGGCGCGTTTTTGGCGGGCTTGCTTGGCGGTGCGGTGCTGTGGGGTCTCTCGGCCTGGATCGTCGAGATGGGTGGCAACCCGGCCTTTACTGACCAGATGGCAGCCGTGCTGAACACTTCCGGTGGCGGTTTTGTCTACGGCCTCACGATCATCCTCGGCGGGCTGCTGGGCGGACTTGGCGCCTGGAGCGGTGCACTGCTCAAACGCGCGGTACGCCCACAGAAGCGCACGCTTTAAGTCGCCGTTGTCGCCGACACCCTCTTTTTTGATAGAAATGTAGCATCAGTCACAAATGCAGTGTGAACTGTAGCGCACGCATTCACATTATTCATATTTTAATAGGAGTTAGAGAATACCCCGTCACCTATGCTTCGTCTCAGCCTGTTCCTGGTCGGCCTTTTGGTCGCCTTTTCTTCACGCGCACAGAGTGGAGACACCCTGCTGCCTGTCCTTCAGCACACCAAAAGCTATCCATTTACCGTAAATGGCGAGGTGTTGACGCTGCCCGATGCCGGTGGACTGTCGAGTATCAGCGCCTCCAATATCGACTACAACGGCGACGGACTTCAGGATCTATTCCTCTACGATCGCGTCTCTGGCAGTCGCCTGGCGCTCGTGAGACAGGCTGACAACACCTACCGTTTTGAACCAGACTACCTGCAGCCCTTTCAGGACATCGTGATGAACCACTGGGTGCTCTTGCGCGATTACGACAACGACGGCGATCAGGATCTGTTCACACCAGGCACGGGTGTGGGCGCGTATATTGACTTCCTGGAGAACGTGGGCACGGATATGGCACCCGCGTTTGTGTTCCGCGGCGAGCTGGAGACGCGGTATAGCTTTCAGCAGTTTCCGAACCAGATTTCGAAGCTCAACAGTCCGAGTACGGACATTCCCGGCCTCGCAGACATCGATTTCGATGGCGACATGGACTTGCTGGTGTACGACATCGCGGGCATTCGCGTGACGTATCACCGCAACTTTGCCATGGAAAATTATGGCCGTGCAGACACTTTCGATCTGATTTTGGCCTCCTCCTGCTGGGGGCATTTCATGGAAGAATATATCGCAAGCACCAACGAATACGATCTTCTGATTAACCAGACGCCCTGCAATGGCGAGATTGCCAAAACCGATCAAACGGATAAGACAAAACATCAGGGCGGTGGTATTTTGCCGATCGACTTGAACGGTGACCAGTTGATGGATATCGTCGTGAGCGATATTGGCGTGAACTACATGGTGGCGGGCTTTAATGGTGGCACGCAGAGCATTGCGACCATCATTTCCAAAGACACGCTTTTCCCGAACAACACCCAGCGCGTGAACTTGCAGACGTTCCCCGCGGGCTTTTACGTTGATGTAAGCGGTAGCGATGCACGCGACTTAATCGTGGCCCCCAATGAGCGCAACTTCGTGGCCAACCGCAACGGCGTTTGGCGCTACGAGAACCGTGGCACCGACGAGAACCCGCTCTTCGAGTTTGCACAGACGGGCTTTCTGCAAGACCAGATGCTGGACGGCGGCTCCTACAGTGCGCCACTATTTACCGATTACGACAACGACGGCGACCACGACTTGCTGCTGGCCATCGGCGAACTGGTCGACCCGCAGCTGCTCGGCCCCAACACAAGCCGCGGCTACATACAGGTGTACGAAAACACCGGCTCTGACGATGCGCCTGAGTTTAAGTTTGTGGCTCAGGACCACTTCAAATTCTTGACCGGCTCGTTGCCCGAGTCCTACACCGGCCTGAAACCTACCGCTGCCGACATGGACGGTGATGGCGATGAGGACCTGCTGATCGGGACCGAGGAGCGCAAGTTTCTGTATTTCGAAAACACCACAACCGGTGGGTTGAGCTACGACTTCAAAACGGATAACTACCGCAACTTGAATGGTATGGCCAATTGGTTCACGCCCGCGCCAGAGTTGTATGACCTGGATGTTGACGGCGACCAGGACCTGCTGGTGGGTACGGCCGGTGGCTATGTACGGTATCTGGAAAACACAGGCAGCGCCACGCAACCCAGCTTCCAGTTGGTGCGCGACACCCTGGGCGGGGTGCTGCTCTCAGAACCGCCGTCCTGGGACTTTGAGGGCTACGTCGTGCCACGCGTGCTCGACTATGACTTCGACGGCCAGCCAGAGCTAATGGCGGGCAATGTGCTGGGCAAAGTGTTTGTCTTCGACAGTCTGGAAACCGCCCTGAGTAAGCCCATGCCGCGCATGTTCAATATGCCGCTGCAATTGCTTTCGCGCCGATATGCGGCCCCCGCCTACCTGCCAACCCACGCCGATAGCGGCTGGGTACTCGCGGGTGAAGAGGGTGGCGGTGTGTTCAGCTATCGTCATCAGTTGCAGCTTTTTGACAAAGACAGCATCCCGACCGACACCACCGACCCCGGCGACACCACCAGCCGCGTGGAAGAGCTGGCCAAGCTGAAGGTGCTGCTCTACCCCAACCCCACCGACGCCAACTTCAGCATCGAAACCGACCGTGCCACGCATTTGCGCGTGTTCGACCTCACCGGGCGAGAGCTGCTGACGGCAGACCTGCTGCCGAACAGCCGACGCGAGATTGCCATCGACCACCTGCCAGCCGGCTGCTATCTCGTGCAGGTAACGGATGGGCGCACAGTTGTGACACGGCGCTTGCTGAAAGTCGAGTAGGTGGCCGTTGAGAATTACTGTCAAGGTCGCACTATTAGGGCTCGACGACTTGCCCCCACAAAAAAACGCCGACCCAAACAGGTCGGCGTTTTTCTACAATTTAGATGAGAATCCGTAGCAGCAACTAGCGCTGTTCGGAGCGCATGTCGTTCAAGTTCTTCAGCGTTTCAACCGTCGACTTCAGCTCTTCGAGTTGCGTTTTCATGGACTCCAACTCATCAGCATTGGCTTCGGCGCGCTCAGCTTCGGCTTTCAGTTGCTCGATTTGCTGCTGCTGCGATTCAATCGTCTGCTGCTGCTCTTTGACCGCATTGATGAGCACCGGAACGAGTTCCGTGTAGCTCATGCCGAGCGTTTGTGCTTCATCCTCGCCCACAACGACGACTTCATTCACGACCTGCTGCACATCCTGTGCAATGAGGCCGAGTTTCACCTCGCCGTCGGGCTGCTCTTTCCAGTTGTACTGCACCGGCTCAAGCGCCATGATTTCATTCAGTCCGTATTTCAGCGGGGCGATGTTGGTCTTCTTGCGGCGGTCGGAGGTGTTGATGGTACCGTTGGTGGCAAAGACCGTGTTGAAGCGATTCGTGAGCGAGCCCACGTTGAAGCTGTTGTCAACCGTCGGCGTCAGGTTACCACCTAGTTGCAGTTCGCCAATCACACGGTTCTGCGCGGCCTGAACATACAGACCGAAATCCGTCGCGGTTGCATCAGGGTTGAAGCCCACAACAGCACCGCCAAAGCCTGCCGGCAGCGTCGTACCGAAAGCGAGATATTGCGCCAATGTCCCGTTGGCTACACCGGCAATACCGATATTCTGACTAGCAGCGCTCGCTGCCGAGCCAACCACACCGGCGTTGCTCCCCTGGTGGGGCTGGAAAGCCGTGCCGAACTGGCCGAATGCCGCCGCTGCACGCGAGGGGTCGGCCACTTGGGCTTCACCAAACGAGCCAACAATTCCCGGCACTTGCGTAACGGGTGCGGTGGCCGTATTCAGGCCTTCATATCGCGCCAGCGCATTGACACCAGCCGTGAATTCTTGCGCAGGCGAGGTGGCGGGGATGTTCGACACCGCTTCTGCACGCACACCCCAA
>CAZTEZ010000277.1:0-4565 GCA_964611815.1 uncultured Bacteroidia bacterium
GCATGGTTACTGGTTTTTTTAGCTGTTGATTACAGAGGCGACGCCGGGTCGCAGCAATTCATCGATCAAAAGCTGAACGATTACTCGCTGTCGTTCTCGGCGTTCTTGTCGTAGCTGTTCTTTTTCAACGACGTTTTGACGTTGAGCATGAGCGCTACGCGACGTTTCTCGGTTTGAGGCAGCGTGCCATCAACAGCCAGGCGACGCTTGGCTTGTTTGTCACGCTTGCCCAGGTTGTGGCGGCGGCCAGAAGATTTGGCTTTGAATTTGCCGCTTCCAGTAACAAGGAAACGCTTCTTTGCTCCAGAATGGGTTTTAGCTTTCGGCATAATGTGTCGATTTACCGCTAAAAGCGGAGTGCAAAGCTAAGAAAACTTTACTTAGTGGGCGCAAGAATCGTGTACATTCTTTTGCCCTCCATGCGGGGTGCAGTTTCGATTTCGCCGACATCTTTCAGCTGCTCGATAAAACGGTCGAGCAAATCGCGACCACGGTCTTTGTGTACGATGCTACGGCCACGGAAGTGGATATAAGCCTTCACTTTGTTGCCTTCTTCCAGGAAGCCATGGGCGTGTTTGGTTTTGAAGTCGAAGTCGTGGTCGTCGGTGTTGGGGCCGAAGCGCACTTCTTTGAGAACAACTTTGTGCTGCTTGGCTTTTGCCTCCTTTTCCTTCTTCTTCTTTTCGTACATGAACTTCGAGTACTCGATGATACGCACGACAGGCGGATCAGCCTTGGGTGCGATTTCAACGAGATCGAGTCCGGCCTCCTGCGCGTTTGCAAGGGCTTCTTCGACGGGCATAATGCCGTCGTAAGATTTATTATCGGATTGCACGACGCGCACTTTCGGCGCTCTAATGTGCTGATTAATACGGTGTTCTGGTCCCCGACGGCGGGGCTTAAACTTTCTTCTACCTCTTGGTCTTCTTCCCACGTAGTGTAATTATAGGTTTAGGTTCTGAGTGTTTACAACACAAATATACAAGGCTATTGCAATATAACAGCCTCATCAACCGTTAAACGCAGCTTGCACCTACTAAGTTTGGCTTTTCTCGATTTATTTTTCTGCCACAACCCAAAATCACGCGGGTGTTTACCACTATTCCATGACTTCCGCTGTTGGGATTTCCGGCGTATAGGAGTCAGCAACAGCGTTCTGGAGCTTCGTTATGGCTTCTTCCACGCTCATGGCACCCAAATCGTCGCCGCCATGTTGGCGTAAAGTAACTTGCCCGGCCTCGGCTTCTTTTTGGCCGATGACGATCATGTACGGAATTTTCGAGGTCTCGGCATCGAAGATTTTGCGCGAAATACGCTCGTCCCGGTCATCGAGCGAGAGGCGGAGGTCGGCCGTTTTGAACTGCTGCATCACTTCGGCGGCGTAGTCATTCACCTTGTCGCTGATGGGCAGCACGGCAGCTTGCAGCGGTGCCATCCAGAGCGGCAGGTTGCCGGCGGTGTGTTCGAGCAACACCCCGATGAAGCGCTCGAAAGAGCCCAGAATCGCGCGGTGGATCATCACCGGGCGGTGCAGCTGGCTGTCTTCGCCTTTGTACGTCAGGTCGAAACGCTCGGGCATCGAAAAGTCGAGCTGGATGGTGCCCAGCTGCCATTCGCGGTGCAGCGAGTCTTTCACCACAAAGTCAATCTTCGGGCCGTAGAAAGCGCCGTCGCCGGGGTTGAGCGTGTAGTCGACCCCGTGCTTGTTCAGCGCCGCTTCGAGTGCAGCTTCAGATTTCTCCCAAATCTCGTCGCTGCCCATCGCTTTTTCGGGCTTGGTCGAAAGGAAGACGTTCACATCATTGAACCCGAAAGTTGCGTAGATGCGGAAGATCAGCTTGATGAGCGTGATGATCTCCTGCTCAATCTGATCGGGCAGGCAGAACACGTGGGCATCGTCTTGTGTGAACGCCCGCACCCGGAACAGCCCGTGCAGCGCGCCCGAGAGCTCGTGGCGGTGCACTTTACCGAACTCAAACAGGCGAATCGGCAACTCTTTATAAGAGTGCGGATTGGTGCCGTACACGATCGTAGAGCCGGGGCAGTTCATGGGCTTCACGGCGAACTGCTGCTCATCGATGTCCGTGAAGTACATGTTTTCGGCGTAGTTCTGATAGTGCCCGGAGCGCTGCCAGAGATCGACGTTCAGAATGGGTGGTGTCTGGATTTCTTCGTAACCGTACTCGGCGATCAGCATCTTGCGGAGCCAGGCTTGCAGGCTCTGGAAGACCACCATGCCGTTGTGGTGCCAGAACGGGAAACCCGGGCCTTCGTCGTGGAAGCTGAACATATTCAGCTGTTTGCCGAGCAAGCGATGGTCGCGTTTCTTGGCTTCTTCGAGGCGGTGCAGGTACTCCTCCAGCATTTTCGCCTTCGGGAACGTGATACCATATATACGCGTGAGCTGGGGGTTGCTGGCATCGCCGCGCCAATACGCACCGGCGACTTTCAGCAGCTTGATGGCCTTCACGTGCTTGGAGTGCGGGATGTGCCCGCCGCGGCAGAGGTCGACGAACTCGCCGTTTTGGCAGAAGGTGATATCGCCGTCCTGCAGGTTGCCGATGAGCTCCAGCTTGTAGGGGTTGTCTTTTTCGCGGTAGAAGTTGAGCGCCTCTTCTTTCGACCACTCGCCCATCTGAAACTGCTCTTTGGTGCGGGCGAGTTCCAGCATTTTCTTTTCGACTTTTTCGAGGTCGTTCTCAGAGAACTCCTCCTCGCCGAAGTCGATGTCATAGTAAAAGCCCTCGTCGATCGCCGGACCGATGCCGAACTTGGCATTCGGGTACAGCGCTTGCACGGCCTCCGCCAACAGGTGCGCCGACGAGTGCCAAAAGGCCTGCTTGCCCTCAGCGTCATCCCAGCTGAGCAGCTCCAGACGCGCATCTTCGTTGATCGGGCGCGTGGGCGTGCGCAGCGTGCCGTTCACCTTGGCGACCAGGGTCTTCTGGGCCAGGCCGTTAGAGATGGATTTTGCGACGTCCATCGCCGTAGTGCCAGCGGGGAATGATTTCACATCGCCGTTGGGCAGCGTAATCTGGATGGTTTTTTCCGGGGCTTTTACCTGTGACATAGTGCTTTGAATAACGCAAACGCACGCCGTAGCGTGCGTTGAGGTTTGCAGATTACAAAACTAGGAAATTCAGGCTGAGTAAGTCGCTGGAAATTTCGATGCGTTAGAATCTGATGTCGAATCGCGAACGTCGTTGCTCAGTCATCATCTTTTTGCAGGAGAATCGTACGAGAGCGCGATTTGAGGATGTCGTTGTCGTCTAGCCCACGCCCGAAATCGCTACTGACGATCTCATAGCCCTCGCTGGTGTACTGGTCAATCACTTTCAGCAGAACGCCCGTGTTGGCAACGTCAGCTTTCAGCTGCTCGGCGGGTGCCACGCCAGAATTGAATCCGCTGCCCGAGCGTTCGGGTTTGGTGTAAGCTTCTTCGAAACTGTCGATTTCGCCATCGGGGCCGGCCACGCGCACGAAGATCTTGCCGTCGTCCATCAGATAATGAATCGTCACAACGCTTTGGGCCTGTAGCGCAAATGGGGCCAACAGGGCCAGTATCAGTGAGAAAAAGAGGGTTTTCATTGTTTTGGGAAAGTTTTGATTAGGGTATGAAAACGCAGGCAATTTAAGGAGTTTCGAGGCCCAGGCTCGTTATCAGCTGCGTGTAATCTCGTACGATCAAATCCGCTTCCATGTCCTCCTGTGGTTGGTAAGCGATGGTCGTCATGCCCAGCGCTTTGGCCGGCGAGAGGTCGCGCTGGCGGTCGCCGATGGCGATGCAGCAGGCGGGGTCAAGCTGGTGGCGGGCGCAGCTTTGCTCGAAGAGCAGCGCCTTGGGCTTGCGGGTGAGGGAGTTGGAGTCGTAGTCCGGGTGGTGCGGTGCGTAGCGTAGTTCGGTCAGCGGGCAGCCTTCCTGTTCAAAGCGCCTGGCCAGTTGCCGGTGCAGCACAACGACTTCAGCTTCAGCGTACAACCCGCGCCCCACCCCACTCTGGTTGGTAATCACAATGAGCTTCGCCCCCAACTGTTGCACCGCCCGCGCAAACATGAACACCCCGGGCTCGAACTCAACCCCTTTCCAGCGGTGCAGGTAGGGCACGTCGCGCCAGAGCGTGCCGTCGCGGTCGAGGAAGATGGCTTGGAGTTCGGTGGGCGGGAAGGGTAGCATTGCTCACAAACATACGTCCTTGGTGCGAAATCAATACTCAAGCCACTCGATATATCATTCCCGCCCAAAAGACGTTACCTTTGCAGACCTGAAGCCAATCGCTTTTCACGGTCTGAAGGCCTTTCTACATGATCGACATCAGTTTTAGCTCATCGCCCGCCTGGCTCGTGCTGTTTCTGCTCATCGCAGGCACGCTGGCGTGGTGGATGTACCGTGGCAAGACCGCCGAGCTGCCGCGTTGGCTGGTGTATACGCTGCGGGGGCTGCGTTTTTTGGCGGTGTTTATTTTGCTCGCGCTGATTCTGCAACCGCTGCTGACGGCCATTTTCGAGGAAAAGCAGCCGCCCATCGTTGCGGTGCTCGCCGACAACAGCCGCTCGATGACCGCCAC
>CAZTEZ010000278.1:0-4531 GCA_964611815.1 uncultured Bacteroidia bacterium
TGGGCCATGCCGATGACGAACTCCTCGACGCCAAGGTCCGAGCCATACAGAATCAGGCCGTCAAGCGCCGGGATGAGCGATTCGCCGCCTTCCAGCGAGAAGCGTTTTTGTCCAGGGAATTTGCGGTGGATGAACTGCTCGAAAGAAGTCGCCGCGTGCAGCTTTTCGGCGATCGTTTTCTTCAGCTCAACGCTGAATTCTTCTTTGGTATACTGCTGCTCGAAGTTTTCCTGCACCCAGTTGATGATGCTCGGAATGCGTGCGTACATATACTCAACGCCCACCGTACCGCAGTACGTGCGTTGCAGGAAGTCGATGATATTACGCAGCGATGTTTCGCCCAAACCCAAGGCTGTGCCGGCGTTGAAGGTTTCGTCGAGGTCGCCCTCTGAGAGGCCGAACTGCTCTAGGTCGAGGCCTGGCTGGAACTGTCGGCGCTCCATGATCGGGTTGATCTTTGCAAACAGGTGGCCACGCACGCGGTAGGCTTCAATGAGCTTGAGCACCGCCTGCTCTTTTTGCAGCTTGCTGTCTGGAATGCCGGCCGTAGCCACAGCAGCACCGTTAGCGCTGCCGTTGCCGTTGTATTTACCGGCGAGCTCGAAGCCTTCGAAGAATTTTTGCCAGGAGGCGTCAACGCTGTTGGGGTCGGCTTTGTAGCGCTCGTACAGCGATTCGACAGCGTTGATTTCGGTGTTGCTCAGGTAGCTATAGGGGTCCATTCCGCTGGGGTTTGGTATACAAAAGTGAGCACCTTTTGGGTACTCACTGTGTGGGTTTGGTGTTGTTCCGGGAAAAATACGAATTCAGAGTGAACCGGCAATTCGGTTACGCTTTGCATTTCGATCAAGTGACCTTATCTCTAGCCTTAGGCCATAGCGTGTACGACTTTTTTCTTAACCCGTTTCTCGAAATCATCGCGGAAACGCGTAATGGTATTGCGTACGGGCCAGGCGGCGGCATCGGCCAGGGCGCAGACCGTGCGGCCTTCCATGTTATCGCAGAGGCTGATCAATAGGTCAAAGTCGCGCATGTCAGCCTCGTGGTCGACGAATTTCTTCACCACTTTTTTGAGCCAGCCCGTGCCCTCGCGACAGGGGGTGCACTGCCCACACGACTCGTGGTCATAAAATTGCGTGATGCGGTACAGAAACCGCACGATATCGGTGTCCTCATCGAGCACACACATACCGCAGGTGCCTACCATTGAGCCGGCCTCGCCGAGGCTGGCAGCGTTCATACGAGCGCCTTCGCACATTTCGGCCGTCAGAATCGGGACGGATGAGCCGCCGGGCACCACACCCTTCAGCTTCTTGCCACCACGAATGCCACCGGCGACTTCGTGGATGAGATCAGTGATCAGCATCCCGCTGGGGTACTCATACAGACCGGGCTTGTTGACATGGCCACTGATGCCGTACAGGAACGGACCGGGATGGTCTTCGGCACCAATGCTGGTGTACCACTCGGGGCCGTGGCGCATGACAAGCGCTGCTTGCGCCATGGTGTCCACGTTGTTAATCGTGGTAGGTTTGCCCCAGAGGCCCGATTGCGCCGGGAAAGGCGGCTTAGAACGCGGGTAGGCGCGCTTGCCTTCGAGCGATTCCATGAGAGAAGTTTCTTCGCCACAAATGTAGGCGCCCGCGCCTTTGTGAACGTACACTTCGCAATCCCAGCCACTCCCGAGGATGTTTTTGCCGACGACACCGGCTTCATACGCCTGATCGACAGCGCGCTGCACCATGTCGATCCAATCGGCGTACTCGCCACGGATGTAGATATAGGCGGCGTCCATTTCCATCGCATAGCACGCGAACAGGATGCCCTCGATCATCAAGTGGGGGTTGTACTCGAACAGTCGGCGGTCCTTCATGGTGCCAGGCTCCGATTCGTCGCCATTAACGGCCAGGTAGCGCGGCAGGCCCTCTTGCTTGGGCGGCATGAACGACCACTTGAGGCCGGCATTGAAGCCTGCCCCACCCCGCCCGCGCACATTGGCGGCTTTAACGGTATCTACCACGTGTTCTGGGCCCTTCTCGCTGTTGTTCAGCACTTCCTCGAGCGTCTTGTAACCGTCGTTCTGACGGTAAACGTCGATCTGGTGCAAGTTGGGGATGTCCGGGAGGAGGACTTTTTGATAGGATCGCCAATCACTCATCGTGTGCAAGCTGATAGGATGCAATAAATCTACGGGCCTGATGCCTGTAAAACTGCTTAAAGCTAGGCCACGTGTGCTAAAACTACAAACCAGAAGCGCCGGAAATACGTGCCCGAAGACGAAATCTTGTTTTAACGCTGATTTCCTGAAATTTAGAGCCACTCAATGGAATTGAGCGGGGATCGGTCGAAAGCCCGCACGGATTTGGACGTGAAAGTGTAGATTTGAGTATGAAGCACCATTTACGCGCTCTTGCTTACCTGTTTGTCGTTTCGCTCATCAGCCTGCCCATCAGTGTATTTGCGCAATGCGGCTGGGCTGAGGCCTCGCCCACAGGTGGTCGCCTGACCCGTGCCGACAACGGCCAGCTGCTGGTATATGGCAGCACGCTGATCAGTTACACACCGGATGGGCAGCAGCTCTGGACTAGGAACGTGCGTGCCAACGCGGCGGTACCCGTTGCGGATGGCTTTCTGATCGCCGGTGGGTTTGCCGATTCGCTGGTTATCGACACACTCACGGCCTACGAGACGGATGGCTCGGCGGCCTACCTCGCCAAGCTCGACTTCGACGGCAAGGTGCAGTGGGTGCGCCACTGGGGCGGTTTGGACACGAGCGTGGGCATCAAAAACACGATCAATGACCTGCTGGTGTTGAACAATCAGATTTACGCCACGGGTCGGTTTGTCGACACCATGGTCGTGGGCACGGACACACTCGGTAGCTACACGCTTGCGAGCGTGACTGGCCAGGGTGGCGATGCGTTTTTAGCGCGTTTCGATATGATGGGCCTGCCCGATACCGCCCTGCGCATGGGCTTCGGCAACGACGATTACGGCCAGGCGCTGGCCGACGACGACGACGATAACGTCTATCTGCTGGGCTATTTTACCGATACCATCCAAATCGGAATCGATACGCTGTATGCCACCGGCAGCCTGTCGGGTTTCAATGAAGATTACCCCGATTACTTCCTGACGCGCCTCAATGGCATGCTGACACCCGATTGGGCTATGAATTTTGGCTCGCCCAGCAACGATGCCTGCCCCGGCGATTTGCCATTCGACCTGCTCGCCCACGCCGGGCGGCTGTTTGTCAGCGGCACCTTCCACCCTGGTGCGGAAATCGGCAGCTTGCTGCTTACACCCATCGGGACGGCCTGTGCGCCGGCGGCGGGTTTGGTGAGCATCGACACCAGCGGAGTGCCCCTTTGGGCGCGACAGATCGCCAGCTTCCAGCAAACCGGCGAACGCGCTGAGGCCTGGGACATCCACGCTGCACCCGATGGCACACTTTACTGGGCGGGTACAGCGCCGGACTCCTCGCTAACGAGCCTGTCCAGCGATACGCTCTTTACGAACAACGTCACGCAAGACGGCTTCTTCAGCCACTTGGACACTGCCGGTAATTGGCTCTCGATCAAGCTTTTGAATGGCACCGGCGTGGATGTCTTACGTACGGCCTTGCCAACCTCTGACGACAGCCTGCTGCTCAGTGGCTTTTTCGGCGATACCTTGCGGCTGGGTTCGCGCAAGCTGTTCACCACCGGCTTCGCGACCAATGGCTTTGTGGTGCTGGCTGACACCAACGCTGAGCTGCTCGACTACCAGCTACCCCAAGACCTCGAGCTGGTCTGCCAGTCGAGCTATATGCCGCAACTCGATAGCCTCGCTGGGACTTCATACATGTGGTCGCCCGCCGATAGTGTGAGCAATGTGATGCAGCTCAACCCGAGCTTCAACCCCAGCGAGTCAACGACTTACGTGTTGCAAGCCAGTCGTAACGGCTGCACGTCGATCGATACACTTAGCATCACGGTTACCAGCCCGAATTTCGGGGTTGATTTCACCGCCGGCCCCACTGATCTTGAGCTGGGCGATGCGGACATCAGCTTTACCAACGAAACCCCTAATCCTTCGACCTTCAGCTTCCTCTGGCGATTTGGCGACGGCAACACCAGTCAGGCGCTTAACCCGACGCATACGTATACTGATACGGGTAGCTTCTCGATCACGCTGCTGGCGGTTCAAACGGCCACGGGCTGCGAAGACAGTATCGTGCGCCCTGATTTTGTGTTCGTCGCGGATACGGCCTCGAATGACACGACTCCTAATGACACCACCCCCGATTCGCGTGCAGAACTGGCAGCCGCTGGCATCAACGTGTACCCGAACCCTGTGGGCAGCGGAACCACCTTGCAAGTGCATTCGACACAACCGGTTCAGCAGTTGACGCTTACTAGCCCGACCGGTCAACGCGTCCCGTTTGAGGAGGGCGACCTGCCAGCCGTTGCCGCCGGTGTTTACGTGCTTGAAATCCAACGCGCCGATGGCGTGTATCGGATGCGGTTGCTGGCGCGCTAGCAGGTAGTTA
>CAZTEZ010000279.1:0-4474 GCA_964611815.1 uncultured Bacteroidia bacterium
CTCAACAAGCGCTTCTGTCTAGGTTAATTTGTTTCTGTTTTGGGGAAGCTTACACGACAGTCACAAAATGCGCGAGTTGCGCTCAACGACGTTACCTTCGAAAACAACCTGGGTAATGTGCTCATGCTGGAAAGCACTTCTGATATTTCTGGCTCGAACAATGTGTCGTTCATCAACAACACGGGCGTGCCGATCAAAACGACACCAGCGCAGCTGGGCAACCTCAAGAACAGCTTCGTTTTTATTAATAATGGCACCGACTACATTGAAGCCTTCAATAACTCAGTACCCACTCATACCCAGACGACTGACTTGACGATCGACTTTAATGTGTTGCCGATTCATATGTCTACGTTAACTGTCACCAGTGGTGCGAAACTGACAATTGAAGAAGGTGTCGAAATGCTCTTCCCCGCAGACGGTCTTTTGGACATTAGCATAGGTGCGACGTGGATTCAGGTCAATGACACAGCAGAGGCACCTGTTCGTTTCGATGCGCTAGAACCGCTGCAAGGCTGGAAAGGCATTGCACTACAAGGCGACGCATCTACCCACTTTTTCACGAACGCGGTTGTCAGCAACGGTGGAAACGGCGAAGTCTACATTTTCCAACAGGATGAAAATGCATCTAATATCTTTCTCAGAAGCGACGTGACCGTAAACCTGACAGATGTCGAGATTTCTAACTCAAAGACTTACGGCATCAGCCTGACCGACAACTCATCGACGGTCAACGAAACGAACGTGACGTACACGAACAACGCTGAGGGTGACGTGCATACGATCAACTGATCGCGTGTTGACCTCACTTGATTAAAAGGAAAGCCGGCGCTGCAATCAGCGCCGGCTTTTTTGTGCTTTGACTTGAGTAGCGCGCCCTACTCCCGCACCGGCTCGAACCAATTCCCGTCTTCGTCGATGATCTTGATCAGCTCGTCGACCGCCTGCTCGCTGGGCACCTGGCGTTTGACGACCTCCTGCCCGCGGTAGAGCGTAATTTTGCCCTTGCCGCTGCCGACGTAGCCGTAATCAGCGTCCGCCATTTCGCCGGGGCCGTTTACGATGCAGCCCATGATGCCGATTTTCACGCCCTTGAGGTGGTCGGTGCGGCTACGGATCATGGCGGTGGTTTCTTCTAGATCGAACAGCGTGCGCCCACACGAGGGGCACGAGATGTACTCCGTTTTCGTCATGCGCGAGCGACTGGCCTGCAGCATGTTAAAGGCCGTGCGGTTCCAGAGCTCCGGGTCGTCGAAAGGGTCGCTGCCCGTGAGCATCAGCCCGTCAACGAGGCCGTCGACGAGCAGCTGGCCAAGCTCGGTGCTGGCCGTGAGCATAAACTGGTGGTCGATGGTCTGGATGGCGTTCTTTTCGAGCGGGCGCACCGCGTGTTGCAGCACCACCGGTAGGTTCACCTCTGCCTGCATCAACCGGAACATGAAGGCCCGCAGGCTGTGCATGCCTGCGCCGCTGAGGATAACGACCACGGGTTCATCGGCGATCAGTTTGAGGGCGTCGAAGTTGTGGTGTTCGGCGTTCTCAGTTATGAAATTGAGCGTTGGGTGCTGGTGCTCAGATTCGAGGTAGGCCGCTGCACTTTCAAAGCGTGGGTAGGCATTGGACTGGTTCTCCAATTCGACCCAGACGTTTTGGTCATAAATCGCGCGCAGACCGTTGGGCAACATAAACGGGCTGGGCGTGCTGCCGAGGTACACATAATCGGTGCCGAGCTCCGTCATGTGCCACTTGTCGAGGCTGGGCGAGTAGTAGTGCCCGACGTTCAGCAAGTCTTTCTCCTCCAAGGGTTTGTGCGAAAAGTCGGCGATAATGCGCGGCACACCTTCGCTACCAAAGTTCGTGATCTGACGAGTGGGTCGGCGCTGATACTCGTAGGGGTTGACGGGCAAGGCTGGGGTGTCAACGGGTTCTTTGCCGGCTATACGGCGCTCGATGTGGTTCACGAGGTAGTAGCCCACCGGCATCTCGGCCTCCGGGGGTTCGGTGAGCGACACGCGCACCGTGTCGCCGATGCCGTCGGCGAGCAGCGTGCTGATGCCAATCGCCGATTTGATGCGCCCATCGTCGCCATCGCCGGCTTCTGTTACGCCCAAATGCAGCGGGTACAGATCGCCATCGCGGGCCATCAACTTGTTCACCAACAGCCGATAAGCCGCCACCATCACGCGGGTGTTCGAAGCTTTCATCGAGATGACGAGCTCGCGGTAGTCGTGGTCTTCGCAGATGCGAATGAACTCCAACGCGCTTTCGACCATGCCCTCGGGGGTATCGCCGTAGCGCGATAGGATGCGGTCGCTCAGCGAACCGTGGTTGGTGCCGATGCGCATGGCAACGCCTTCCTGTTTGCAGATTTTGACAAGCGGCGAAAAGCGCTCGTAGATGCGCTCGATTTCGGCGGCATACTGCGCGTCGGTGTACTCGATGACCTCGAACTTCTTCTTGTCGGCGTAGTTGCCGGGGTTCACGCGCACCTTCTCGACGATGCGCGCCGCAATCTCAGCGGCGTTGGGCGTGAAGTGGATATCCGCAACGATGGGCGTGTCGTAGCCCCTCGCTCGCAATTCCCGCTTGATATTTTCGAGGTTCTCGGCATCGCGGCGGGTGGGCGCGGTGATGCGCACGAGCTCGCACCCGGCTTCGATCATGCGGATGCTCTGCTCGACGGTCGCCTGGGTATCCATGGTGTCGGTGGTGGTCATGGATTGCACGCTAATGGGGTTGTCGCCCCCAAAGCCCACGCCGCCGATATTCACCTCGCGGGTCTTCAGGCGGGTGCGCTGCGAGAGGTCGGCGCAGTAGGTTTTCCAGTTGTGGAGGCTTGAGGTGGTCTTGGGCGGTGGTGTAGCCATGGCGCTTGTTCGCAGTTTAGGGCTTCGCAATCGCCAAGTTAACGCTTAAAGTTATGCGTTTGATTCATCTGCGGCCCCGAATCTGACGGTCGACTTACATCCCCGCATACTCCTCCCAGCTAGTGCCCTTCTTGAAATGCCCGTCGCCAAAAAACTTCAAGATTTGCAGCAGCTGCTCGGGGCCCTGGTAGCCGGGGATGGGCTGAATCACCTGGAAGTCGGGCGTGAGGATGACGACCGTCGGGTAGCTCATGCGACCGTTGACGAGCTGCGCGGCGAGCTCGTGGTAGCCACGGCGGCCTTCGTCGACGAACGAGAACGTCTGATCGCCCAGCGTGATGTCGTCTTTGCGCTCGGCATCGAAGCTCACTGAGTAGAAGTTCTTGTTCAGGTAGTTATAAACCTCGGGCTTGCTGTAGCTGGCCGCTTCCATTTTGCGGCACCAGCCACACCAGTCGGTGGTCACATGGATGAACACATACTTGTCATTCTTGTCATTGCCAGCCGTGTTTTTGAACGCCTCCTGAATCGTCACCCAGTCGATACCGTCGGTGGTTTTTGGGGGGCTGGGGTCGGCAGGGGCGCTCCAGAAACCCATGAGTATCAGGGCGATGGTGCTGAGCGTAAGAAAGGAAAGCGGGGGTCGAAATGCGCGCATAAGCTGTCGGGGTAGGTTCTGTGAGATGCGATAGATACGAAAGTGAGGCGTTGTGTTCGTGTGAACATCAGGCGTGATACCTAAGGTACAAAGACTTTGCCACTTTCAGTAGGTCGTGCTATTGTAACGGCCATTCTAGCATTATCTTGTCTGATGCAGCCTAGTTGTTAAATGCTCGTCTGGTGTTCATTGGTGTTCATAGCTTGTGCCATCTGCGGGCACGGCTTTTGCTGTTGAAGCGTTAGGTTCTACAGAAAGCGGCTCACCGTTAGTCGCGCCGAAGCCATGCAAAGCAAACGCGCCTATATCTCCTGGATTTTCAATGCCGTTCTCTTGGCGGGGCTCATTGCCATGATCTCGAGTTACCGCGTGCGCCAGCACGAAATCGACGGCCTGGAGAGCAGCATGGAGATGCTGGCGACCGAAATGCGCTATCAAAACCATGTGATTGCGCAGGAGCTGAACTCCAACATCCGTCGCGAAATCGAAAGTGGCAACCCCCAGAACGCCGCCATTCTGCCAGTGGTGAACCACCTGAAGGCCACCGCCGATTCGTTTGCGCAGCACAACCCTGCGGCGGTCAATTACTTCGTGCAATACGCCGATAGCATCTACGACGCGTTCTCGGTCTCGCACCAGTTGGTGCTGGACACGCTCGACCTCGTGAACACCTCTGCCGCCCAGCGCAAGGCGCACATCCGCCTCGTTGAGCGCGGGGTGCTGCACACGCTGAAATCGCGCACGGTGCGCATCTTGAGCATGCCCGACACCCTGACGGCCATCGACCGCCAGCCGGAGGTGGTCGTTCAGCAGGGGCAGGCGTTTGTTACGGAAATCGCCCCGCTGTGGAGTGCCAGCGGCTTCCACCCTTTCGAGCACTACGCCTACAAAACTAACCGCGGCCGCATCGAGCCCATCGACAACGGCAACCGCGCCCGGCTGGTCATCC
>CAZTEZ010000280.1:0-4418 GCA_964611815.1 uncultured Bacteroidia bacterium
ACCCCAAAGACGTGAAACTCGTCGCGGTTTCGAAAACCAAACCCATCGAGCTGATCAAAGCCGCCGAAGATGCCGGGCAGATCATCTTCGGTGAAAACCGTGCGCAGGAGATGCAAGCGAAAAACGAGCAACTCTCGGACGTGAAATGGCATATGGTCGGGCACATGCAGCGCAACAAGGTGAAGTATTTGATCGACTACGTCGACCTCATTCACTCGGTCGATTCCGTACGATTACTGAAAGAGATCAACAAGCGCGCCGAGGGCGCCGATCGCGTCTGCGATGTGCTTCTTCAGATAAACATCTCTGACGAAGACCAAAAGCATGGCGCCGGTAAAAAGACGCTCCACAAGATGCTGGAAGCGCATCAGGATATGCAGCATGTTCACGTGCACGGCTTGATGGGCATGGCGGAGTTCACCGATGACGAGGCCACGCTGCACCGACAATTCTCGCACCTGCGCGAATTGCTCGAGGAAATCAAAAATGACGCACACGATCGCTTTTCGCCCATCGAACTCAGCATGGGCATGAGCGGCGATTTCCCCATTGCCATCGCCGAGGGCTCGACAATGGTGCGGATCGGCTCGGCGATTTTCGGCTCGCGCGAGTAGACCAACCGGTGCACATACCAACCCGACTGCCAAAAGCGTTACATCAATAGTTCGTAGCTTTGCTGCGAATCCCTTTTCTCTTTGATTCTCAATTACTCAACTTCTCATGCGTACCCCGATTTTATTCCTGAGCCTCGCGCTCGCCAGTCTGCTTGTGTTTGCCTGCAAAGACGACAAACCCGCCGAAAATGAAGAGCAAGCCGAAAACCTCGACACGCTCGACACAGACATCATTGAACTGCCTGGTGGCCAACCGGATATAGCCGTGGGCAACTGGCGCCTCGCCGAAATGGTCATCAATGCAGAACTTTCTGCAGACGAGCAGCAGGATGTCGAGAAGCACAGGGTGGTTCAGTTGGAGCACCAAAAACTGAAGCTGCACAAAGATGGCACCTACGACTTCGAGTTTCCCAGCAGTGTAACCGAAGAACTGAAAGTCAACAAAGCTTCCGGGCGCTGGAGTATCAGCGATGACAAAACTGTGTTTTACATCAACGCTGATCCCAATGCCGAATTCATCGACAAGTACGAAATCGTCAAACTAGACGAGCAAGTCTTTGTTTACAACGACACGCTCGATATCGCCCAGCCAACGCTCACCTACGAGCGCGAACAAGAGCAGCCGCAGCTGCAGTAGCCCAGCTAAGCTGTTAAATTCAACGGCAAAACTGATTTCTTCATCGAAGAAATACGGTCGTTTGCGGACTTTGTTAATTTGATAGCGTAACCCCGTGCGCAGTTGTGCGTAGGAATATGGAGTTAACAACCATTACCCATTCAGTTTACACTCCATGTCTTTGCCCAGCCCTGAGCGCTACGCCGTACAAGTTCAAACCATGACCCCTGAAACGGAATTCAACGAGCTCTTCGAGCGCCTGTACGCCTTCTATCGCCAGGAGCGGCCCAACAGCACGCTGACCCATGCCGACCTCGAAACCCTGCTCATCGTTTTTCCGGCGGTGCTGGTGATTAAGTCGGACATGTTTGTCGACACCCAGGAGATGAACTACGTGCAGAAGATGGCCCGCGAGTTGGCGCAGAACTATCAGCTGGAAATCAGCGATGCGTTTGCGGGTGAGCTGCGCTATTTGACGCGCGACACCACTTACTGGCGCGAGCCTTTCCTGCGCACTGCCAAGCCTTACATCGCTATGAAAGGCATTCAGGCGGCCATTGTGGATGTCATGATCCTCGCAGCTTCGTCGTCGTCTGGCGATTTGCTGCAAAACCTGGCCCTGCGCGCCCGTCGCCACAACATCCAGACGCGCCAAACCGGCCTGCCCGATCTGCAAAAGGAAGTCGATTTCATCGACGACGACGAGAAGAAGACCATCCGCTCTATTGCCCGCGAGCTGGATTTGTATCTGGACAAAGAAGCTGCCAAAACGCTCTCTGTGCAGCTCCGGTAGTACGCCTTTGTGAATTCGGGTGGTTGAACAATGCCGGGAGAAAACCGTAACTTCCGACATGGAATTCTACACGCTCGACCTCAACTTTCACACTTCGGATGTCATCGCGACCTACGCGTTTAAGTCTGATGACGGCATCATCCTCATCGATCCCGGTCCGCACTCCACGCACGATCATCTGGTGCAGGCGCTGAAAAACGCCGAGCTTGCACCCGAGGAGGTAAACCACGTACTTCTAACGCACATCCACTTCGACCACGCGGGAGATGCCTGGGCGTGGGCCAAGCAGGGCGCGCAGGTGTACGTCCACCCGGCGGGCTACAAACACATGCTTGACCCTGAGCGCCTCTGGAATTCAGCCGCGCAAATTTATGGCGACCAGATGGAGGCGCTTTGGGGCAAAATGGAGCAGATCGACGACCAGCTACTGCACCAGCCGGAAGACCGCCAGACGCTGAACATCGGCGGGCTGAGCTTCGGCTGCCACTACACGCCCGGCCACGCGAAGCACCACATCGCTTATGCCATTGAAGACATGGTTTTTTCTGGCGATGTCGCCGGTGTGCGCATCAAAACCGGCCCCGCCCAGCCGCCCACACCCCCACCGGATATCGACCTCGAGGCCTGGGACGAGTCGATTGCGCGCCTGCGCGAAATCGCGCCCAAGACCGTCTACCCAACGCATTTCGGCGAAGTCGGCAACGTCGAAACACATCTTGAGCAGCTGCAGACCAGCCTCCACCAATGGGCGCAGTGGATCAAGCAGCGGATGGACGCGGGCGAGTCGACCGGTGAGATGATGCAGCCCTTCACCGAGATGGTGCACCAACAGCTTCAAGACGCCGACTGCGATGAGGCGCTGATCGAAAAGTACAACTGGGCGAACCCGGCGTTCATGCAGGTGGCGGGGCTTGTGCGGTATTGGAAGAAGAAAGTATAGAACCAGGATTTACAGGATTTTGAAGACAAGATTTTCAAGATGAATGGTGGTGGAGGATCAGGAGTTACATACAAAATAATTGGTGCTTGCATGGAGGTGTACAACCATTTGGGTTGCGGTTTTCAGGAGTTCATCTATCAACGTGCCCTAGCTTACGAATTCGACCAACTCGGCTTAGAGTATGCGCGTGAGCATGATGTCTCAGTTAAATACAAAAACATCGAAATTGGCACTAGGCGAGTTGACTTTCTTGTTAGTATACGTATTGTTATAGAGCTCAAGGCTGTAAGAAAGTTAGAGAACGTACACCTCGCTCAGGCGAAGAATTACCTGGAATCCTATGTGTTGCCAATCGGCTTACTGATCAATTTTGGTGCTGATAGCCTTGAATACAAAAGAATATTCAATCGTCATCTTCAATGAGCGTTTGGAGTTAATCCTGAAAATCCTGTCTTCGTTAATCCCGTAAATCCTGGTTCTAAAATCCATACTGCCGCAGCTTCTCCAGACACAGCTCAAAGTTTTTCGGCAGCGGCGCCTCCACGTTCAGTTGCTCCCCAGTCTCAGGATGTTGCAGCGTAATCTGCTTCGCGTGCAGCAACAGCCCACGGCTAATGGGCTGCTCCTCCACATCGCGTTTGCCGCGGTACTTACGCTTGATGTTCGACAGAAAAAGCTTGGGGCCGCTATACAGCTCGTCGTGGACGATGGGCATGCCCATGTGCGCCAGGTGCCCGCGAATCTGGTGCCGGCGTCCCGTCTTGGGTCGGCAGGCCAGCAACTGAAAGCCGCCTCGGAATTGCTCCAGTGGCTCGAGGTCGGTGATCGACTTTTTCTCTGACTTGTAATCCGGCTTCACACGGCCCGTACCGGTGGTTTTGAGCGGCAAATCGACAGTGATGGGCTGCGTTAGCGGGTCGCCACCGGTGATGGCCCAATAGAGCTTTTCGACTTCTCCGCGCTCGAATTGCATAGATATTGAGCGATAGGCCGCGTCAGTTTTCGCGAAGACGACCGCGCCCGTTGTGGGTTTATCGAGGCGGTGGCAGGCTTTCAGGTTGGGGTCGAGTTGCTTGGCGAGGTCCTGCAGACTGAGTGCGTCCGGTGCGTTGTCTTGCATCGTGACGATCTCGGCGGGCTTGTTCACGACGAGGAGCGCCTCGTCTTCGTAGAGGACGGCTTTTCGGAAGTCAAACGTGTCGCGTCCCAATCGTAGACGCCCAGGACCCATTGCCATGTGCGGAGTTGTTTCGTGAGTTGCCGATGCTGCGGGAATTCGCGCTCGACCAGTGCCCAAAAGCGGCGGCTGTGGTTGAGCTCGATGAGGTGCATCAACTCGTGGTAAATGACATAGTCGCGCAGCTCTGGTGGCAAAAGTAGCAAATACCAGTTCAGGTTCAGATTCTTTTTGCCCGAGCAGCTGCCCCAGCGCGTACGCGTGTTTTTGATACGCAA
>CAZTEZ010000281.1:0-4416 GCA_964611815.1 uncultured Bacteroidia bacterium
ACGCCTACCTGAAGCGCGGGCAGGTGTGGCTCAAAAACCTGCACATCAAGCCCTACGACAACGCGGGCTACGCCCAGCACGAGGCGGATCGCGAGCGCAAATTGCTGCTCAAAAAGAAGGAAATCACGAAACTGAAAAAGGGCCTCGACCAACAGGGCTGGACGATCGTCCCGCTAAAGCTGTTCTTTAACAGTCGCAATTTCGCTAAGATCGAAATCGCCCTAGCCAGCGGTAAAAAAGCCCACGACAAGCGCGACACCATCAAAAAGCGTGATGTAGAGCGCGACATTCAGCGTCAACTGAGTTAATCTGCCACACGCGGAAAACCTCGCCAAACTTGAAGTTTCAACATAGAATCAAAAACGGCCTGATACAGTATATCAAGCCGTTTTGAGTTTTAGACGCTATTCAGCGCTCTGAACGCCGGTGGGTTTAGGCCGAGCGCTGGTCGCCGGCATCCACCTTGTCGTCGGCAGAGCTGCCAAGCGATTTGATCTTGTCGCGAATGTTCGTCAGCAGGTTCTGGGATGCGAAAACGTTGTTGAAGCCGTTTTTGATGATACCACGAATGCTGCGCTCGAGATTATATTGCTCCATGCAGTATTCACAGTCCTCGATCATTTTCCGGACTTCCTGTTCACTTTCGTCCTCGAGCTCGCCGTCCATCAAGGCTTCCAGTTTGCCAATGATGTCTTCGCATTCCTCTTTAGAATACGGTGAGTCGTCGCGTTCGAGCCCAAATTTGTTGGGAGATGATTGTTCTTGCTGAGTAGCCATAGTAGTAAGCAGTATCTGAATGGCGTGATGAGCCAAACTAAGGTCAAGTGTTAGGTGGTCGAAAGTTTATCGTTGGAGTATTAACTGATTAAGTCAGCTTTCAGTTTCATATCCCATTGTCACAGCGTAACCTGCCAGCATTTCGCGTAACATTTTACGTGCGCGGTGCAGGCGCGAACGCACCGTGCCGATTGGGATGTCAATAATCTTGGAGATTTCTTCGTAGGTGAAATCTTCGATGTCGCAGAGGATAATCACTGCGCGGAAGTCCACCGGGAGCTTGTTCAGCGCGACTGAGACTTCATCGCCAATGAGGCCGCGGAACATCTTCTGGCGCATGTCGATGCTGTCCGAGTGGCTCGAAATGCCCGTATTGAGGAAATTTTCAGCCTCGTCGTAATCAACTTTGCTCGGTTGCTTCGAGACTTTCCGGTAGTTGTTGATGAACGAATTCTTAAGAATCCGGAACAGCCACGCTTTCGCATTCGAACCTTTTTCGTAACTGTGTATGAAGCGGTAAGCTTTCAAATATGTGTCTTGCACGAGGTCGTTTGCGTCCTCTTCATTGCCCGTCAGTTTGAAGGCGAAACGGAAGAGTGCTTGCAGGTGAGGCAGCATTTCAGTCTCGAAAAGCTCCTCAAGCTCAGGGTCTTTCGTCTTTTCTTCGGGAAGCTGAACATCGGAGCCATCGTCGTCGGCGTCTTCGTCTTCCTCGTCCATTTCCGCACTGCCCTCGAACTCCTCTTTCTCATCGTCCTTTTCAGGCTCGTGATCAACAGCATCCGGGTCTTGCACGTCTGGGTTATACTCGTCTTTGGGTGTTTTCACTTTTGGCAAAGTCAGCAGCGTTTGTGTTTGGTCGAATTCGTCTGTGAGCGCTGTTAATCAGCGGGTTTGGTGCGGGGCGAGCCGAAGCTCGCACTGTTGCTGGTGTTATAGGTTTTGGTAGTGTCGATCGATTGCTGAATCTGTTGGGCGCGGCTGAGTAAAAACTCCTGCAGGTTGAAGGCCGTGCTGGAGGTTTGCTCGACCCGGGTGTAGGTGCCGTCGGGTTGCAATTCGCGTGCTTTGACGTTGTCTTTCCACATCGCAGCAATCACGAATTGTAGTTTACGCTTGAGTTCAGCTTTCTCGACTGGAAATATAACTTCGATGCGTCGGTTTAAGTTCCGCTGCATCCAGTCCGCGCTACCAGCAAAGAACTGCACCTGTTGATCGTACTGAAAACAGAAGATGCGCGTGTGCTCCAAAAAGCGCCCAACGATGCTCCTGACACGGATATTCTCGCTCACGCCCGGCACGCCTGGCACCAAGCAACAGATGCCGCGCACGACCAAATCAACCTGGATGCCCTTCATCGAACAGCGATAGAGCCAACGAATCATGTCGGGGTCAACGAGCGAGTTCATCACGAGCTGGATGCGCGAGGGATTGTCCTCGCTGTGCGAGTCGATGCACTTTTCGATGAGCTCGACGAACTGCTTGCGCATCATGGTGGGCGCCACCAGCAACTTGCGCCAGCGCTGTTTGCGCGAGTAGCCCGTCAGCAAGTTGAACAGATCGGCCATGTCTTTGCCGATTTGCTCGTCGGCGGTGAAAAAACCGAGGTCGGTGTACAGCCGGGCGGTTTTTTCGTTGTAGTTGCCCGTGCTCAGGTGCATATAACTGCGAATGCGCCCGCTTTCCCGGCGCAGCACCATCGAGGTTTTGCAGTGGGTTTTTAGCCCCAAAAGGCCGTAAACAACATTCACACCGCTCTCTTCCAGATCCTTGGCGAATTTGATGTTGGCCTGCTCGTCGAAGCGCGCCTTTAGTTCGATGAGCGCCAGGACTTGCTTGCCGTTTTCGGCCGCCTGCCGCAAGGCGCGCACGATGGGCGAGTTGTCCGTCGCGCGGTAGAGCGTCTGTTTGATGGCGATGACGTCAGGGTCGATCGCCGCAGTTTCCAGAAACTCGACTACCGGCTGGAAGCTGTCGTAGGGGTGCAGCACCATGAAATCACCTTTCCTAATCGCCTCAAAGATGTTGTCGCTATCAACCACCTGGGGGTGTAGCGCGGGCTGGAAGGGCGCGTCTTTGAGGTGCGGGTGATCGAGCGCGCCGTAGAGCTCAAACAGACTGGCCATGTTCAGCAGGCCGTCGATGCGATACAAGTCGCTCTCTTCCAGCTTGAGCTGGCGCATGAGGAAGTCGATGTCTTCCTGGGGCATGGCGGTGCTAACTTCCAACCGGATGACGGTCCCCACCCTGCGCTTACGGAGCTCGCGTTCAATGAGTTTGAGCAGGTCGTCGGCCTCGGCTTCCGAGATGTCGAGGTCGGCGTTGCGCGTCACGCGGAAGGTGTGAACCCGCAGGATTTCCATCTCGTAGAACATCTCCGAAAGGTGCGCCTTGATGATATCCTCGCTTTTCACGAAAGTCACGCCACTGCGGCTGCCGGCCTTCATGAAACGCGGGATGGCTTTGGGAATCGGTATCACCGCGCGTCGGATTTCGCCAGGAAAACGCGGGTCCTGAAGCGTTACTAACAAGTTCAGGCCCAGGCCCCTGACCTTCGGAAAAGGGTGCGCCGGGTCAATGGCCAGCGGGGTGAGCGCCGGGAAGATGCGCTCGTCGAAAGTTTGCTCAAAGGCCTCCCGACGCGATTTTGGTAGGTCTTTGAATGGCTTGATATGGATGCCCGCTTCAGACAGTTTGGGCAGTACGTCCTGCTCAAAACAAGCCGCATGACGCTCGTTGAGCGGGTGCAGCAGCTCCGAGATTTCCTCCACCTGATCACGTGGGGAGCGACCGTCAGGTGTGCGCTGTCCGATGCCGGCGTTGATCTGCTCCTTCAGACCGGCGACGCGAATCATGAAGAACTCGTCGAGGTTGCTCGCGTAAATCGCTAGAAACTTCAGGCGCTCGAGCAGCGGATGGCTCGTGTCGTAAGCCTCTTCCAGCACCCGCTCGTTGAAACGCACCCAGCTCAGCTCACGATTAAAATAATATTTCGGATTCTTGAGGCTCAGGCTGTTACGGCCAGATGCCCGGCTCGGCTTGGCGTTGTTGTCCGCTTTGGTTTTGGCTGTGCTTTTAGACGAAGGCATGCGTTTTAGCAGTCGGTTTGGGGGTTAAAGAGCGAAGTGGCGGTCAGTTTCTGATGATCACCAGACGCTTTTCCAGGAGCGTCGTCTCCTGTTGGCGGTCGTAAAGGCGTGCGATGAGCACACTTTGCAGGCTTGGCAGCTCCAGGTCGGCAATATAGAACCGGAAGTGGCCTTCAGGTTGTGCCGCCGGGAGTTGCAGTACATCCAGCATACGCCCACTGGTATCGATCAGTTGCAGTTCCAGCTGGTTGGCATCAACATCAGGCGGCAAAAAGAGCGTGAAGCGGTCGGTGACGGGGTTGGGGTTCAGGCGTGGCTGAGGCTCGGGGTTGTCGGCCAGGCTGTGCTGGTAGCTGAGAATCGCCAGTGCTTTTTGCGCATTGGGGAGGCCGAAGCCGTAGCTGTTGTCGGGGTCATCGTAGCGATCGGCCGAGCGCTTGATGGCTTCAAAGATATCCATATTGCTGGCCGTGGGTACCCGTTCCCACAACCAGGCGGCGAGCACAGAAATCAATGGCGCCGAATAGCTCGTGCCCCCACCTTTGCGGAT
>CAZTEZ010000282.1:0-4413 GCA_964611815.1 uncultured Bacteroidia bacterium
GGCGACAACTGGGGCACGCAGGTGGCGCAGGTTTCTTCACCGCTGGTTGGCGATGGCACCGGGGCTAACCCGCTCGGCCTGTCGCCAGGCGCTGCTGATGGCCATGTATTAACTTGGAACGCTGGCTCTGGCAGCTGGATCTCCGCTGCCCCGGCTGGTGGCGGTGCGATCTACACCGCCGGTACGGGCATTAACATCACGGCGGGCAATGTCATTGAGAATAGCGCACCGGATCAGACTGTAACGCTATCAGCAGGCACGGGCATCAACGTAACAGGCACCTACCCCAGCTTCACGATCTCAGCAACTGGCGGTGGTAGCGGCACGACTTACAGCGCCGGCAACGGCATCGTAATTGACGGCTCGAACAACATCATCAACGACGCCTGGAGTGTGAACGCCAACGGCGTGTTCAACGACCAAGATAACATCGGTATCGGTGTGAACAACCCCATCGAGTTTCTGAACGTCGTGGGCGGCAACGCGCTGGTGGAAGCCGGTGGTTTGTATGTCGCCAATGGCGCAACCAACGACCGTTTCGAAGCCTTCGTGGATGGCGACGACGCCGGACGAGTCAACATCTTCGGGCCCGCAGGCACGACGGTCGCCACGCTGCGCAGCCAGGGAACCAGCTTTGCAGACTTGGGCGCAGTAGGCGCTATGGAAGAAAACGGTGTGGAGACCGCCACCATGTTTGGTGATTCAGCTGGTGTTTTTGTGACAGCTTCAACTTACAACACCGGTAGTCTTAATCATATTCTGGGCTATCAAGTAGGCGAGCCTGATAAAGCGCGTCATCAGATTATTGGCCCGAATAACAACGTACGCGTGACTCACGGAGTGGCAGCAGGCTTCGGTAACGAGCATGGTTTCTCGAACTACACCGGCCCTAACAATAATGTGAACGTCCTCATTGGTGTGGGCGACAACACCCAAGCCAACGAAGGTGCGGTTGCGATCGCTGATGCCACTGGTTTCTTTGCAGCGGGTATGGTGTTCGATGTCGTAACTGGCGATGCCGAGGTGTTCGCAGATGTGAAGAACTTCCGCACCGAGCACCCCACCCAGCCCGACAAAGAGATCGTTTACGCGAGCATAGAAGGCCCCGAGGCAGCGGCGTATTTCCGGGGCACCGCCACGCTCGAGAACGGCAAAGCGACGATCGTCATCCCCGAGCACTTCGGACACATCGCCAGCGAGAAAGACATGACCGTCATTCTTACGCCGCTGGATGCCAGCTCGAAAGGCCTGGCCGTGACACAGAAGTCGCTCGAAAACGGTATCGTGGTACAGGAGCTGATGAGCGGCACCGGCAACTACAGTTTCGACTACGAAGTGAAGACCGTGCGCAAAGGCTTTGAAGACTACCGCGTGATCCGCGACCGCATGCAGCTGCCTGTGAATGATGACGGCAAGGCAAACGAGCGCTACCGTGTGAACCGCGAACCTGTGAAGAGCTCGCGCCCGGCTGAGAATCGTCGATAACTACGATTCAAAAACTTCGTTGCTAAAAAGCACCTCTTTACAGAGGTGCTTTTTGTGCTTTGACACCATTGAACGAAAAAAAAAAGTTAAATGCAGGGCGAATTATTGAAAAATGGCGACCGAATGGTCGTAATGCACATCCATTAATTGTTGAACTGTATTCTGGTAGAATCATTACCTAATATCTGCACCCCAAAAACCGAAAGATTGGTGGCGAGGCGCACTGATTTCTTGCCATTTATCGATTAACTCAGCGTTAAAATCCGTTGATGTATTGCCTAAAAAGACTATATTAGTTCATCGGAATAGCATCCGTTTACTTAACTGACAGTCTTACACTAAACCTTTTCTGGCAATGCGTAACTTCTTTACCACTATCACCTTGCTCGCTTTGTTGCCGATTACTGTGCTCGGCAATGCACTCAACGTCACGAACTTCTCTGTGGATCAAGCCGCTGGCACAGTCACTTTCGACATCGACTGGCAGAACTCCTGGCGCGTAGACGGCGCACCTGTCAACTCTGTTCCTTATAACTGGGATGCCGTTTGGCTGTTCGTCAAGTTCCGCGAATGCGGTGCGGCCTCAACTGTTGATTGGACACATGGCAACGTCACAGGTGCGACGCCCCCCGCTGCACTAGAGACTGTTCTTTCTGACGGCTCTGGCACAGGCATAGATACCGACAACCGCGGCGTGCTCGTTCGCCAGGCCACACCCGGCATTTATGCCAGCACGGGTCCCCACACCATTACGATGAGCATCTCGAACCTGCCCGCAGCCGGCACGGATATCGACGTGAAGGCTTTCGGTATCGAGATGGTGTTTGTACCGGAAGGCAATTATAACCTCGGTGATGGTAACGCATCGTCAGGTAGCTCCAGCACAAACGTTTTCACTTCACAGACAATCAGCAGCGAAGCCGCCATTACAATCGACGGCATTAGTCTTCCAGCTGCTTACCCCAAGGGCTATGCCGCTTTCCATTGCATGAAATATGAGATTTCGCAAGGACAATACGCTGACTTCCTGAACACCATTACGGGTACTGCACAAACGGCGCTCTTTCCTGGCCAAAACGGTACGCAGCGTCATACGATTGTAAATACTGGAACACCGCCAGAGATTCATGTTGCGAACCGCCCCGACCGGGCTTGCAATTACCTCGACTGGCGCATGGTGAGTGCTTATCTCGACTGGGCCGGCTTGCGCCCTTTGACTGAACTGGAATATGAGAAAGCAACTCGAGGTGAAGACCCGCCCATTGTTAACGAAATGGCCTGGGGTAATACGGTTTACAACTTCGCTACCACAATTTCAACGACTGTCCCGACTGAAAACGGTACTGAGATTATCATCGCGCCTGCAGATGCCAATGTGCAGGCTGACAACACCCTCATGAGCGGCGGTGATGGCGGTTATGGCCCACTTCGTGTTGGCATTTTCGCGACGCCCACTACAACCACTCGCGTGCAGTCTGGTGCCACTTATTATGGCATACTCGACATGTCAGGGAATATCGCTGAAAATGTGATTGTCGCCTCGACTAATGCCAGTGGCTATGACGGCACCTGGGGTGACGGGGCGATCACTGCCGGTGGTGAGCACAATGTTGCGAGCTGGCCCGCTCCCATTCGCGCAAACCTGCAAACGGATAATGGCACAAATGGTAACCGCTATGTAGGCTATCGTGGGGGCAGTTTTGAGGACCGTAATACAGGTAATCCTTCCCTTCGTACCAGCGATCGCTACAATTGTCAGTATACCTGGAGTAGCGTGCCCGCGGATGACGAGCGCGGCGGTCGCGGCGCACGCTAAGCCTCTGAAAAACATCTGCCGGATGCTGTCGGTTGTCCAAGACTGTCATACACCTGCATCTGGCGTTTCAGCCGGGCTTTTGCTGCCTCCGTTTGCGTTTGAGGACGCAAGAGCCCGGTTTTCTTTTTCAAGTCTTAGCCCAAAGCACCAATGCGACGCTTCCTACATCTTACAGCCCTGGTCTTGCTCATGGGTGTGTTGTGGCCAAAACTAGCATGGGCACAACCAGCAAACGACGACTGCGCCAACGCAGACGAGATCGTCATCCCCAACAGCGGGTACGCCACCGGCATCTTCTACGGCGACACCGTTGACCTCACCAGCGCGACGCTTCAAGTGGGCGAGTACGTACCGCCCGTCCAAGTGAGTACCGACGATAAAACCGTGTGGTACCGCTTTTCGATAGCCACGACACGCGAGGTGAGAATATCGATTTTTCAGCCTGGCTCACCAACGATGAGCGCCAATGCAGTCGGTTGGACGCTGTATCGCTCCAGCACGTGCCTGCCAGTAGACTCGCAGGTTGTCGACCCGCCGATTGTGAATGTCGAGGGCTATACCCACACCTGCCTGAGTGCAGGCGATTATTACATTCAGGTCAGCTCGCAGTTTTTCGCCAACGACTCGATTGGCGTTTTTGTCGATGTGTCGCCTTCCTCGGCCAACGAGACGAGCTATGATTACGCATCGTCTCCTTTTGATTTCGGCGTTATCTTTGGCATCAACCTGCCGACTTTCATGCAGACGACCTACGAAGTGGGTTGCCAAAGCCACTACCTGGGCGAGCCCCTGTGCCCAACTAGCGATTACGTACAGACCACCTGGCACACGTTTACGACGAACAACTTCGTAGACCACGTCCGATTCGAAGTCGGCGAGGACCCCTGGAACGGCCTCACACCCGCGCCCAAAACCTGGGGCTATCAACTGTATCTGGGCGATGTGCGCCAAGACTCGATTCCTGATGGCGTACCAGCCAACGGCGATAACTTGACAGCCATTGGCAGTTGCGAGACGCTGCAACAGTTTTCATCTGGCACCTATGCGAATACGTTCAGCAACTGCGAGTTGCAGCCCAACACGACCTACTCCATTCAGTTGCTGCACCCCTC
>CAZTEZ010000283.1:0-4392 GCA_964611815.1 uncultured Bacteroidia bacterium
TGCACGTCAGGTGGCCGTTTTCGTTGCGGATGTCGATTTGCCATACTTGCGTGGTGCGGCCCAAGTGCAGCGGGCGGGCCGTGCCGTACACCCAGCCCTCGCGTACGGCGCGAATGTGGTTGGCGTTGATGTCCAGCCCGACGCACAACTGCTTTTTAGGATCGACGCACAAATTCGCCGCCAGACTGCCGACCGATTCTGCCAGCACCACCGATGCCCCGCCGTGCAGCAAGCCCAGCGGCTGAATCGTCCGGTGGTCGACGGGCATTTTCATCGTGATGAAATCCTCGCCAATTTTGTGCGTCTCGATGCCCAGATACTCGACCATTGTGCCGGCCGCACGCTCGTCAAGCAGCTCGGGGGTGGGTGTCACTTTGAAAATGCTCATGTGCCTAAACTAGCAAAAGGGCGAGAAAAGCGGCAGCGAAATTTCAAATCGGCAAGTGACGTATACTGCACTACACACCCACGTCTATAATTTTCTCCACGTGGACACAATAATAGTGTCTTAAACTTCGGTGATAGCAATACTATTCTTATTAAATTACAGTTAGCAAGTCCGTTAATGGCCATTTTCACTGCGTTCATCTTTTTGGCACGCGTTTTGGACTAGCATACGTACAATCGTTAACACCCCAAACCCCCGCAGTTATGAAACGCTATTTTTACCTTCCGCTGATTCTCGTCTTCGCCGCCAGCATGCTCATCCACTCCGGGTGTGGCAACAAAGACAGCTGGGCGAAAACCACGAAGAAAGACGCCATCAAAGAGATTGAGGCCAAGGCCATCAAGGACGCCCGCAAGCAAGCCCGCAAGTACAAGAAAGAGGGCTACAAAGTGGCGCCCGGGTCGCTTCCTATGGAAAAAATGCTCGAGTACACCTGGATTAAGCAGGTGGAACGCAACGACGAGGGCGAGCTGAAGTATCTGCACTCGGACGGCAACGGCGTCGCCAACACCCGCTCAGCAGCCTACATGCAAGCCTTTGAACTCGCGAAAGTGAACCTCGCTGGTCAAATGGAGACGATGGTACGCGCTATCATTGAGGGCAACGTTGGCAACGACCAGCTCAGCAACGAGGAAGCCGAGACCATCACCCGCGTGCTGTCGGCGAGCAAGAACATCATTGCCACCAAGCTCAGCCGCGTAGACCCGGTTTTCGTCATCCACCGCGACTTGAAAAACAAGAACGTGGAGGTGAACGTGAAGCTGATGTACAGCAAAGAGAACGCCCTGCGCGTCACCCGCGACGCCATCCGTGAGAAGATGGACACCCGCCTCGACGGTCTGCAAGACAAGCTCGACGACCTGATGGGGATATAAGGTATCGGAACCAGGATTTTCAAAATTGTGGGCAGGATTTGCAAGAGCAAAGCCTTAATTTCTGAAAGCGCATTCTAAGCTACTGAAACCTGAACATCCTGTTACTAATCCTGTTAATCCTAGTTCTACAGTATCTTTAAAATCCTGTCACCAATCCTGAAAACCCTGGTTCAAACCATCCTTTCAACCTGATTTTAATCATGAACACCAACAGACACACCGCCCAGCTATTGCACCTGACCTTGCTGACGCTGACGGTGTGTCTGCTGTTCGTGAGTGGCTTGCGCGCACAGACGGAAGTGAATCTCATCAGTGGTGAAGCCACGCTGCGATTGACGGACAACATCTCGCGCGACCAGGCCAAGCAGCTCGTCGAAGAAGAGGCCATCGCCAACGCCCTGCGCAACGCCTACGGCACACGTATCGCCCGTAACGTTTTCACCCGCATGCAGGCCAATGACCAGGGCGACCAGTACGTTGAGCAGACGCTGCAGGCGGAGTCGATGATTCAGGGCGAATGGCTGGAAACCACCAGCAGTAAGGTGAAAGAGTTCACCGAGAAGAACGCCCGCGGTGAAGTGGAGCTCTGGATTAAAGCCAGCGTCACCGGCAAAGCCCGCAAGCTGGAAGTGCTGCCGCCGGTGGTCGATTTCCGCACCCTGCGCCAGCCCGACACCAGTTTCGCGACGGACTTCTTCCGCCCCGGCGACCAGCTTTTCGTCTCGTTCGAAGCGCCCGAAGACGGCTTCTTGCAGCTGTATATCGAAGATAACGGTCGCATCTACCAGCTGCTGCCCTACAGCGGGCAGAGCCAGTCGGCACTGAACTTGCGCGCCGGCGAGCCCTATATTCTCTTCTCGACCGACCAGGCGCACAATTACCTGCCGAATCCGCACTTTGTGGAGGACGAAATCATTCTGACGGCAGACCGCAACGACATCGCCCACCACCGGCTGTTCGCGGTGTTCTCGCCCGATGCCCTGCCGCTCATGCGCCTCGATGCGCAACCCGGTGGCAAGCGCAGCATCAGCACCGCCAACTTTCAGCAGCAGCTGACGCGCCTGCGTCTGGCGCGCCCCGGCAGCGTGTTCGTTTATGCCACGACCTTGCACGTCGCACCCAAAAACCAACTCTCCCGATGAAACACCTGTTTACTTTTCTACTGTTTTTATTGGGGAGTGCGTTAGTCGTTAACGCGCAGTCTTTCAAAGACCTACGTGGCCACACACAGCATGTCTACTCGGTAGCTTTCAGTCCCGATGGCGAGTACATTTACAGCACCGGGCTCGACCGCAGCATCCTGGTCTGGGAAGCCGAAAGCGGCAAGCCGCTGTTCGAGTTCTCGCAAGTGCCCGCTACGATCTACAGCCTCGTGATCAACAAGGGCGGCAGTCTGATGGCTGGCGGCGGGTCGGATGGCAAAATCTATGTGTGGCAGACCGACGACGGCGAGCTCATCGAGACGATTCAAACGAAATCGCGTGTAATCGAGCACCTCAGTTTTGCCCCCGACGGCGTGCATGTGGCGGCTGGTCTGCAAAATGGCAACGTGGAAGTCCACGACTTGCGACAGGGCTGGCAGCGCTACTACGAACTGAACGCCGGCACAGTCTACGCCACCGGCTTCCACCCCGACGGCCGCAGTGTGTATGCCGGTGGTTCGGGCCCCGGCCTGCAGCAATGGGAATTTGAAACGGGCCATGCTTTTGAACCGATGTACGGCCACACCAGCACGATTCGAAGTTTTGAAGTCAGCCCCGATGGCGAACTTCTGCTCAGTGGCGACACCCGGGGTGGGGTACGCGCCTGGGATGCCAAGACCGGCGCGCCCCGCAAAATCATGCAATTTGGGAAGGAAACGATCCGTGATATCAGCTTCTCGTCAGATGGCAAAGCCTTTGCCATCGCATCTGCCAACGGCAATGTCGCGCTCTACACGCCCAACGCCGACGAGCGTTTGCGTCAACTGGAATGTGGCCAGGGGCTCTGGGACATCGAGTTCTCGCCCGACGGCAAGCGCTTGATTACGGCCGGCAACGCCGGGCACCTGCGGCTTTGGGATGTCAGTTTCCTGCAGCTTGAGGGGCCCATCGCCTATGATTTTGGCCGTGGCAAGCAAGATTTTGCACCGCCACTTACACTGGGCAAAGACATACCAGAAAGCAATGTGCGCTACAACAACCGGTTTGCGCTAGTAATCGGCAACGAGGTCTATGACCGGTACCAGGCGAGTCTGACCCCAGACAACAACGTGATCTTCGCCCGTGCCGACGCGCTGATGACCAGCGAGTATTTCTCGCGCACATTGGGCATACCTGAGCGCAATATTCTGCTCGAAAACGACGCGACGGCCGCTCAGATGACACAGGCTTTCAGAAAATTGGCCGCCTTGGCGAAAAGCTACGGGCCTGAAGCTGAAATATTTGTCTTCTACGCCGGACATGGCACACCGCAGTCTGCCACGCACCAGGCGAGTCTTTTGCCCGTCGACGTCAGTGCGACCAACCCGGACGAGGCCATGCCGCTCAATGAAATGTTTGACATTTTGCGTGAGGGCGAGGCTGCGCGTACGTACGTCTTTCTAGATGCTTGCTTCAGCGGGCAAGCGCGGGGCGATTCGCCGATGGCTCAGCGTGGTTTCCAGATCAAACCCAAAGCCCTGCAACCTGGGCCTCGCACTTTTGTGCTCAGCGCGGCTACAGACAAACAGGCGGCCATGCCCTACCGGCAGGCGCGACAAGGACTGTTCACGTATTTCTTTCTGAAGCAGTTGCACGAGAGTGCCGGGCGCTCGAGCCTGGCCGAAACGGTCGAAGAGGTGACACGTGAAGTGGGACTCTATGCGCTGCTAATGTTCGACAAAGCGCAGAACCCGGTCGTGACCTCTTCGCCTGACTTGCAGACCGACTGGCAAGAATGGCGACTGGCGGTTAGTCCGTCTCCGGTGAAGTAGGAGGACAATCTTTTCTCGCTTATCACTTTTGTATCAGAAATTCTTTGTTGGCTAATTTATCTTTATAAAGTCGTTGGAGCGTGTTAGCGAAAGCTGCTTTATCTTTGCGCATCAAG
>CAZTEZ010000284.1:0-1399 GCA_964611815.1 uncultured Bacteroidia bacterium
GCAAGAAATCACCTGACGCGAGAGTGCCCGACACATTGGAGACGATGTGCCTGACGTGCGAATAGCGCTCAATGTGCATGAAAGAGTCGACCTTGACGGTGCCGGGCGCAGCAACGCGACCAATGTCGTTGCGGCCGAGGTCGACCAGCATGACATGTTCGGCGCGCTCCTTTTCCGAGGCCTGAAGAGCAGCTTGGTTGCGCGCATCCTGGTCGGGGTCGTCTTTTTCGCGTGCAGCGGTGCCCTTGATTGGCTGCGAGGTCAAAACGCCAGCTTTGTGCTGCAAAAAGCGCTCAGGTGAGGCGCAGATGAGGTGCTGCGTGTGCCATCGGAAGTAAGCCGCGAATGGCACGGGTGAAATGGCGGTCAGCTGCTCGAACACCGATACCGGCGAGCTAAGTTCGCCCTCTGCCAGAAACGGCTGGCTGAGGTTGATTTCGTACACATCGCCCTCGCGAATATGCTCGCGCAAGCGCTCGACGGTGGCGATATATTCCTCTCGGCCAAACTTGGACACGAAATGAACACGGGGCAGCGGCGCTCGGGCTAGTGGCCTTACCTGTTGCAGCTCCCTCCAAACGACTTGCGGGTCTTCAGCTGAAATCTCAATGACGTTGGCTGCCCGCACTAGCTTGATTACGACACGCGCTTGAAAAAAACACACCTCGGGAAAGCGCACGGAGACCGGCAATTCAGACGTTAACTGCGGCTCGAAAGTATCTTTCAGTCTATAATTTAAACCACCAAAAAGCCACTGCTTATCGCGTTGAGTACCTGCACGCAACTGCTCCCAGCTATTCACCAATTCCGCTTTCTCATCAGCTACGCCAATCAGTAAATCATACTGCCCATAGCGGTCGATTTGCGTCTGGCAACTGTCCAGCACACACGCGTACGGAAAGCGACTCACCCAACTGAGCAACCGACTGCGCAGTGCGGCGCGGTCTTCAAACTGAAAAGCTGCGGTTTTCATCGTCAGCTTAACCGCAATTCAATCGAAAACGTCAATTACAGCCCCAGATTTTCGCCCACCAGACTACGGATGTTGTAGGGCTTTTCAAGCTGATTGAAGAGCGTCGGCGCCGCCAGGCTGTGTTGTTCGATGGCGAAGGCGAGAAAGTTGATGTCGGTTAAGACGGTGGGCGTCAACGCCGTGCGCAGCGTGACGATGGGCTTGCGGCGTTCGTAACGGATGCTGTAAGAAATCAGGCTGCTATCGTAGTTGAGGCGATTGAACTTCACCCACAGGGCGTCGTCCGTCTTTTGCAGCACACCGACTTCCGTTTGCATGGCCAGCACCCACTCGTGGTTTTTGCGGCTCTTCAAAATACGGGGCATCTGCACCAACTGCAGCGAGATCAGATTGTCCTCGTCAGTCACCGCGAACTCGTGCTCGCTG
>CAZTEZ010000284.1:1409-4390 GCA_964611815.1 uncultured Bacteroidia bacterium
GCGCCAGCGCCTCGCCGCGTTCGCCGCCGTCGAGCTCGCTGATTTCCAGCGCACTCTTATTACCAGCGGCATTGGGCAGCTGGTCGGTTAGCCACTCGGCTGTGGCACCAAGCGAGGGCGTATTGCCGTCGATGGGCGATACAAATTCGCTTTTGAAAAGATCCATAACGTTCACCTGCATCTCGTCTTCAACAAAAGGCTGGCTGGCGAAATCGTTGCCGATCATCTTATAATACGCCTCGGCCACGAGCAGGAGCTGGTAGTAGATTTCCGTGAGGCGTTCCTCCACCCAATTCGCCTGGGGCACACGCGCACCGAAGGTTACGACATTGTCTTCGGTGATGAAAAACTGGCCGAACGGAATCGCCGAGTTGTTGTGGTGGATGATGTTCCAGAGCGCGATTTTGTTGCGCGCCACACCTGAGAGCAACCGACACGAGAGCCGCAGATGGTGGCGCTCGGCAAAGGTCTCGATGCGCAGCAGGCGGCTTTCGGCAGAGAACGTATCTCGGCCGGTGGTCTCAATCGTACTGACTCCCAGCCGTGCAAGCGAGCGCTGGGCGGTTTCCAAGGCGGTCATATTGGCGTGTCGCATAAGAGCAAACTAGTGGTGAAACAAACTGGATCGCGAAAGCCGCATCGGATTTCTTCCAGATTCCGGCCGGCAGTAGCGATGGGCGGTGTGGACGAGCGCTTTCGGAAAACCCGCCGGGGGTGGTGGACATTGCCAGCGGGAATCCGTTATATTTGAACCCGATTTCAAACTGACCTTCTAATGGCGCGATACCTGATTACTGGCGGCGGTGGTTTTATTGGTTCCAACCTCGTCGAAGAACTGCTTAATCGTGGAGAATATGTACGGGTGCTAGACAACTTTGCCACTGGCCGACGTGAAAACCTGAAGCCGTTTCTGAGTGATATTCAACTGATTGAGGGCGATCTGCGGAGTTACCACACCGTGCAGCGTGCTGTGGAAGGCATCGACTTTGTCTTGCACCAGGCTGCGCTGCCCTCAGTGCCCCGCTCGATCAACGACCCCATCACCACCAACCAGGTGAACGTCGACGGCATCCTCAATTTGCTGCATGCGTGTCAGGAGCACCTTGTGTCGCGTTTTGTGTATGCCAGTTCATCGTCTGTGTATGGCGATAACCCGGTGAGCCCCAAGCACGAGGGCATGATGCCCAACCCGAAATCGCCGTATGCAGTTTCTAAATTAACGGGCGAATACTACTGCAAAGTATTCCACCAGCTGCACGGCCTCGAGACCGTCTGCCTGCGCTACTTCAACGTCTTCGGCCCGCGCCAGGATCCCAACTCGCAGTACTCGGCCGTGATTCCGAAGTTCGTGAAGGCCCTGAAAGCCGGCAAGCAACCCACCATCTATGGCGATGGCGAGCAGAGCCGCGACTTCACCTACGTCTTCAACAACGTGACGGCCAACCTCTTGGCCTGCGAATCGCCGGGTATCGGCGGCAAGGTCTACAACATCGCCTGCCAGCAGGCCTATACGCTGAACGACCTCGTTGCGATGCTCAACGACATCCTCGGCACCAACATCGAGCCCAAGTACCTCGAAGACCGCCCGGGCGACATCAAGCACTCGCTGGCCGACATCTCGCTCGCCAAAGAGGAGCTGCTCTACGAGCCCAAAGTTGACTTCAAGAAGGGGCTGGAGTTGCTGGTCGAAAACTTCGAGCAGCACGTCGATTAAATCTGGTGCAACTGACCGGTGCAAAGCCGCGTCCAGTTTGTAATTTGCGGGCCATGCTGAAACCAGACGCACAGCCCATGCCCAGCCTCAAAACCGCCTACCGCACGCACACTTGCGGCGAACTCCGTGCCGAACACGCCGGCCAGACCGTCACCCTCAGCGGGTGGGTTCAGAACGTACGTGACCTAGGCAAATTCGCATTTGCCGTCTTGCGCGACCGCTATGGCAGCACTCAAATCACCGTCTGGGCACACACTCAGCCGGATTTATACAAGGAGCTGCTCGATCTCGGTCGCGAATATGTCATTCGCATCGAAGGCGAAGTCAAGGAGCGCGAGAGCAAGAACCCCGACATGCCTACCGGCGATATCGAAGTCTTCCCAACCACCCTGGAAGTGCTATCGAAAGCCGAGCTCCCACCCTTTCAAATCCAAAACGACACCGACGGCAGCGAGGAGCTGCGCCTGAAATACCGCTACCTCGACCTCCGTCGCCCGGTGCTGGCTGAGAATCTGGTGCTGCGCTCTAAAATTGTGCGTTCGATTCGGCAGTATCTCGACAGCCAGGATTTCCTCGAAATCGAGACGCCCTGTATGATCAAAACCACGCCCGAGGGCGCGCGTGACTTTCTCGTGCCCTCGCGTTTGCACCAGGGCACGTTCTACGCGCTGGCGCAGAGCCCGCAGATTCTCAAGCAGTTGATGATGGTGGGCGGGCTTGACCGCTACTACCAGATCTGCAAGTGCTTCCGCGACGAGGACTTCCGTGGCGACCGCCAGCCGGAGTTCACGCAAATCGACTGCGAGATGGGCTTCGTGAGCCAGGATGACGTGCTGGACACCTTTTCCGGTATGGTCGACCACGTCTTCAAGAGCATCCTCAACGTAGAACTTGGCGTGCTCGAGCGCGTCAGCTACGACAAATGCCTGCGCGAGTACGGTACGGACAAACCCGACCGTCGTTTCGGTTGCAAGCTCGTGGAGCTCAACGAGGTAGAGGCGATAAAGACAACCGACTTCAAAGTCTTCTCGTCGGTGCTTGAGAGCGGGAAAGTCATCGGCATCAACGCGAAGGGCTGTGCGGGCTACTCACGCAAGCAACTGGATGCGCTGACAGACCACGCCAAACAGCACGGCGCGAAAGGCATGGTCTGGATCAAGCTCAACGACGACGGTACGACTAAATCCAGCGTCGACAAGTTTTTCGATGACGCTGCCAAGGCGCAAATCGCTGAGGCTGTGGGTGCTCAGGCCGGCGATTTGGTGCT
>CAZTEZ010000285.1:0-4346 GCA_964611815.1 uncultured Bacteroidia bacterium
GCGGCACCCATTGTTCGATGCCGAGCCAATTCGCCTCTTTTTTGGTGTAGAGCGTGATTTCGTCCTTGTAGGCAATCGGAGCATGAACCTTTTTGTCGCTGACAAGTATCTGATAAGTGATTTCATCGCAGACGCCTTCCTCACGCTGATCACAGATTTCGTACGTGAACTCAGTCGTGTAGGTCGAGTCTTTCAGCGGGTGATACAACGCCCGCGCAGAATCCGCCGAAAACTCCAGGCGACCCAGCTTAGGTCCTTCTTTAAGCTCATACGAAGAAAAAGCGTTTTCTGGGTCAATGGCTTTGTTGACTAGGTTGAGTTCGAGGTCTTCGCCCGGGATCGTGCTCGCATATTGTTTGTAGTCTGCAACATCCTGCAACGGCTCGCCCTCGCCAGTCTTCACCATCACTTTGACCTTGGTCTCTAGAGGCTCCCGGTCTTTGTCTTCAAGGTCTTCGCGCATAACGAGCACGAAACTGTCGCCGCCATCGTACGCCACCAAATTGCCTTTGGGTGAGTCGTTGGGGATGTATTTCACAGTCGTGACTTTCTCGCTGGGCGAGGAAGTCATGCTGGCCACAAAACCTGCGATGTGGTGCGCAAAAGTGTTCGAGAGGAACCACGCGCCCATGACAAACGCCACGATTTTTGCTGGCGAAAGCTTCGTGACCATCGACAGCCCAATGGGCGACAACGAGAGCTCGCCGGTGGTGTGCAAAAAGTAGCCGAGGATCAGAAAGCCCACTGCGACCTCGCCCGCGCTGGCGTTCATTGCGCCCAACAAGAGCATGCCGAAGCCCAGACCAAGTTGAATCAGACCCAGTGCAAACTTGACCGGCGTGTAGGGTTCGAGGCCTTTTTTGCCCAAGAATTTCCAGATCATCGAGAACACCGGCGCCATGATGATGATGAACATCGGGTTAACGGATTGGAACGTGGAGGTCGGGATGATCGCGCCGAAGACTTCGCGGTTCACATTTGAGTCGGTGAAGAGCGTGAGCGCTGAACCGGCGAGCTCGAAGAACGCCCAGAAGAGCGTCGAGAACACGACGAGTATCAGAATCACAAAAATGCGATCGCGCTGCCAGGGCTCTTCATTGAATGCGAAATACAGCAGCAGGCCAAGCACGATGAGGCCAAGCACCGGGAAGGCGACCTCCAGAATCGTGTTCTGCGAAACCAGCAGGCCGATGAGCGGCACCACCAGAAACGAGCCGATGTAGATCGGCCAGGCGAACTTCTTATAAGCGGCTTTATCAGGCACATCGCCTTTGCCTTCGAAGATTTTGCTGCCCTGCCAGAACGTAATCAGGCCGATCAACATACCGACACCTGCCAAGCCAAAGCCATAGTGCCAGCCGAGCGTTTCGCCGATGGTGCCGCACAATAGCGGTGCCAAAAACGCGCCCAGGTTGATGCCCATGTAGAAAATCGTGAAACCGCGGTCGCGCCGAGGGTCCTGTTCATCGACGTACAATCGGCCGACCAGGGACGAGACGTTGGGTTTGAAGAAGCCGTTGCCGATGATGATGAGCGACAGCGCACCGAAGAAGAACAGGTCTTGTTCGATGGCCATCACGAAGTGGCCGATGGTCATCAGAATACCGCCGAGCATGATCGAGTTGCGGTAGCCCAACACGCGGTCGGCTAGCGCGCCACCTATGATAGGCGTGGCGTACACCAGCGCACCGTAGGCGGCGTAAATGCCGTAGGCTTTCGTGTCATCGTAGAGCAGCTGGCGCACCATGTAGAGCACCAGCAGCGCGCGCATCCCGTAAAACGAGAAACGCTCCCACATTTCGGCGAAAAACAGACGGTAGAGACCCTTCGGCTGTCGCGAAAGGTCGATCTCGTCGTACTTCATGGGCGCATCCGAGGGCTGCGCGCCGTGCTTGTGATCGCTATCAAGCGGCAGGTCGTGATTCGTGGTATCAGACAAAGCAGTGAGTTTAGTGTGTGAGCACCAAGTTTGGTCGTCCGAAGTTAAGGAAATGTTAGCAGAAGATGCACGCTGGGCGTGTTAAGAACGCCACGCATCTACTTATCAATATCCGGAATATACACCACTTTTTCGACCCACTTGAGCGAGCTGAGATATTCCACCGTCAGCGGGCGCAGGCCGTGATCCATTTCGAGTACCAGTTTGGCGCCCTTGTGCTTGCCGCGGCGGGCGACGGTCATCGTGCCGATGTTGCAGCCTTCCATGGCCACCACGCTGGAGATGAAGGACACGCTGCCGGCTTTGTCTTCGGCGTCGATGATCAGCGTGTGGTCGTCGGCGGTGAACTGCGCGTGCAGGCCGTCGATTTCGGCGATGAGGATCAGTCCCCCACCCCGCGATACGCCGAGCACGCTGCAGTGGTCGTCTTCATTTGCGCCCCACATCTCGACTTTCAGGCTGTTGGGGTGGTGCTTGGGCGAGGAGCGCACGGGGCGGAAGTTCCAGGTTATGCCAGCGGCTTCAGCGTGGGATTTCGCTTCGCGAATGCGGTCATCGTCGGCTTTGTAGTCAAGCAAGCCCGAAAGAATGGCGCGGTCGCTGCCGTGGCCCTCGAAGGTGGTGGCGAAGGAGTTGTAGAACGTCACCTCCACGCGCTTGGGAGTAGCGCCCAGCACCCGCCGCGCCACACGCCCGATACGCACCACCCCCGCAGTGTGCGAACTGGACGGCCCAATCATCACGGGGCCAATCATATCGAATATGGAGCTGCGGTCTGACATTGACTATACGTATGAACGGGGTACATCCTGAGCGCAGCGAAGGAACTACACCGCTTACTAAACGCGTAGGTCCTTCGCTGCGCTCAGGATGTAACTTTTGTTAAGTGTTAACTGTCGATTTCACAACTTCCCCTCTTTCTTAAAGTTGTCGAGATAAGTGGTCGTGTAGGTGGTGCCGTCGATGAAGTTGGGGTCTTCCATCAGCTTTTTGTGGAAGGGGATGGTCGTTTTCACGCCCTCGACGATGAACTCGTCCAGCGCGCGCTTCATTTTGGCGATCACCTCCTCGCGCGAAAAGCCGCTGACGATCAGCTTGGCGATCATCGAGTCGTAGTAGGGCGAGATGTTATAGCCCGAAAACGCGTGGGTGTCTACACGGATGCCATGCCCGCCGGGTTTGTGGAAGTACGAAATCATGCCGGGGTTGGGCCGGAAATCCTTGTCCGGGTCCTCGGCGTTGATGCGCACCTCCATCGCGTAGCGCTCAGTGACGAAGTAGTTTTTGCCAGAGAGCTTCTCGCCCGCGGCGATGTTGATCTGCTCCTTAATCAGGTCGTGGTTGAAGATCTCCTCCGTCACGGGGTGCTCCACCTGAATACGGGTGTTCATTTCCATGAAGTAGAAATCGCCGTGCTTGTCGACGAGGAACTCGATGGTGCCGGCGCCTTCGTATTTCACGTGCTCGGCGGCTTTAACGGCCGCATCGCCCATCTTTTTGCGGAGCTTATCGTCAACCACCGGGCTGGGGCACTCCTCCACGAGCTTCTGGTGACGGCGCTGGATGGTGCAGTCGCGCTCAGACAGGTGGCAGGCGTTGCCGTACTGGTCGCCCATGATCTGGATCTCGACGTGGCGCGGCTCTTCCACGAACTTTTCGAGGTACATATCGGGGTTGCCGAACGCCGCTTTGGCTTCCTGACGAGCAGAATTCCAGGCGGCTTCCATCTCGTCTTCCTTGTGCACCTTGCGCATGCCCTTGCCGCCACCACCGGCTGTAGCTTTTAACAGAACGGGGTACCCAGCTTCTTCGGCGATTTTCTTGGCTTCATCCAAGTCTTTCAAGATGCCTTCGGAGCCGGGAATGACCGGTACACCGGCGGCTTTCATGGTCGCTTTGGCCGTGGCCTTGTCGCCCATCGAATCGATGATTTCGGGCGGCGGGCCGATGAATTTGATGCCGTAGTCCTGGCAAACGCGCGAGAACTGCGATTTTTCGGAGAGAAAACCGTAACCGGGGTGAATGGCATCGACACCAGTCACTTCGGCGGCCGAAATGATGGCCGGGATGCTCAGGTAGCTATCCGTGGGGTTGGGCGGGCCAATGCAGACGGCCTCATCGGCGAAGCGCACGTGCAGGCTCTCTTTGTCGGCCGAGGAATACACCGCGACAGACTTGATGCCCATCTCCTTGCACGTTCGGATAACGCGGAGGGCGATTTCGCCTCGATTGGCAATCAGTATTTTCTTGAACACGGGGCGGGGATGTTAGGGTGGTCAGACTAGTTTCCGGGCTGACTTATCGCACAAACTGCGCGCTGCTGCCAGACCGGCAGTGTGATTGCATGGGCGATTTACACCTCGACGATGAACAGCTCCTGGTCGTACTCGACGGCCTGCTGGTCTTC
>CAZTEZ010000286.1:0-4286 GCA_964611815.1 uncultured Bacteroidia bacterium
TGCTTTTTGAATTTACGCACTTTCGGGTCAATAATCACCGAACAGTAGCCCTGACTCGGGTTGTCGTTGTAGTAGTTATGGTGGTACTGTTCAGCGACATAGAAGTCATTGTCCTCATCAATGGGCTCGATGGTCGTGACGATAGGGTCGCCGAACACCTCTTTCTCTTTCAATTCGGCAATGACCTGCTCGGCGGTCGCCTTTTGGTCATCGTTGAGTGGCATGATGGTCGATCGATACTGCGTGCCGACATCGTTGCCCTGGCGGTTGAGCTGTGTGGGGTCGTGGGTGGCCATGAAGATGCCGAGGATCTCTTTGTAGCCAATCACACTGGGGTCAAATTGTATGCGAATGACCTCCGCGTGACCGGTATTGCCGCCGCAGACTTGTTTGTAAGTCGGGTTGTCAACCTCGCCGCCGGCATAGCCCGGCTCGACTTTCTCGACGCCTTTCACACGTTGAAAAATCGCCTCTGTGCACCAGAAGCAGCCACCACCGACGATGGCGGTTTCAAGTTTGTCGTTGCCTGCCATAAGTTGTTTTGGAGTCAGAATTGAGAGCAAGACGAGCGCCATGAGGCTCATCGGCCCGACGATGCGCTGTAGTGTCGTTTTCATGGTGTTGTAACGCAGAAAGCAGGCGGGTTAGTTCACCTTTCTACGCGATGTGCTGCCAGAGATGGCGCGCTCTAGCTCAGAAGTTAGTGGTATCCCCAGCACAATCTTGCGATCCTCACCACGGTGGATGATAGTCGACTGTTGGGATCCCCTGCTAATCAGCCAGAATGCGCCGATTTTGTCACTCTCGTACTTACCCGTCAAGGCAAAAAAGCCCTCGTTGCCGTGTGTGCGGCGGTAGGTGCCCAAATCCTTCAAGGCAACGGGTTGTACCGTCGAAAAAGGGGTCAGCTTGATGTCTCTGGTATGCAGCGGGTAATGCACCCGTATCGCAGGCGAAGGCTGCTTGACGATGCTGACTTTGTAGGGCGCAAAAACCACACCGGCGATAAAGACCGTACTACACACGCCAATCACCAGCCAAAACGCCCAGGGCTCACGTGTGCGCAGGTCACTGAACAACGCCAAACCGATTAGCATCAGCAACAAGGCGCTGATGGTGACGGTCGTCCAAATCACTTGCTTCGACCACGGCAGCGTATAAGCGAGCGCATCCATAAGTCTTTCACGCAAAAGAAGTAAGGACTTACTTAAACGCTGCGATACCAGTGATATCGTGCCCGGTAATCAGCAAGTGAATATCATGCGTGCCTTCGTAGGTAATCACGCTCTCGAGATTCGCCATGTGGCGCATGATGGGGTAATCGCCGACGATGCCCATGCCGCCGAGCACCTGACGCGCCTCGCGGGCGATCTTCAGGGCCATATCGACGTTATTGCGCTTCGCCATCGAGATTTGCGCGGTGGTGGCAGTGCCGGCATCCTTCATCTGCCCCAAGCGCCAGGCGAGGAGCTGCGCTTTCGTGATTTCCGTCAGCATTTCGGCTAACTTCTTCTGCGTCAGCTGGAAGCCGGCGATGGGCTTGTCGAACTGCTCGCGCTGCAGGGCGTAACGTAATGCGGTGTCGTAGCAGGCTGCCGCCGCGCCGATTGCCCCCCAGGCGATGCCGTAGCGGGCGCTGTCCAAGCACATCAGCGGAGCACCCAGACCGTCTTTGTTGGGCAAGATGTTCACTTTCGGCACCTTCACGTTGTCGAACACCAGCTCGCCGGTTTCAGACGCCCGCAGCGACCATTTCTTGTCAATTTTGGGCGTGGTGAAGCCCTCCATCTCGCGCTCGACGACCAGGCCCTTGATGCGGCCGCTCTCGTCTTTGGCCCACACGACGGCGATGTCGCAGAAGGGCGAGTTCGAGATCCACATCTTGCTGCCGTTCAATATGTAGTGATCGCCAGCGTCTTTAATGTTGGTGGTCATGCCACCCGGGTTCGAGCCGTGGTCGGGCTCGGTGAGCCCGAAGCTGCCGATCCACTCACCACTGGCGAGTTTGGGTAGGTACTTTTTGCGCTGCTCTTCGTTACCAAACGCATAGATCGGGTACATCACGAGCGACGACTGCACCGAACACAGCGAGCGAATGCCCGAGTCGCAGCGCTCGATTTCCTGCATGATGATGCCGTAGGTGGTGTAATCGAGCCCGCCGCCGCCGTACTCCTCGGGGATCATCGGTCCGAAGAACCCGTGCTCGGCCATCTCGGGAATCAAATGGCGGGGCGTCTCGGCCCGCTGGGCGTAGTCCTCGATGATGGGCATCAGCTTGGCATCGATGAACTTGCGCACCGATTCGCGGATGTGCTTCTGCTCTTCAGTCAGCAGTTCGTCGATGGCGTAGTAATCCGGCGCGGTGTAGGGCAGCACGGGCGCGTGCTGGTCGGTGTGCTGGCCGTTGGTGGTCGTTTCTTTGGTGGCTTGCATGGCGTAATGGTTTGTGATGTCAGGAGTTACAAGATAAGGGGTTTTGCCTGAAGTTGTTACGACAATACCCCATTCTAACAACCTCGTTTGAGATTTAGACTTGGTTTAGCGCTTACTTTGATTTTAGGGATTACCGTAAATTCAAGAAGTCGAGAACCAGAATTTTCTGGAGGTCGGAACCAGAATTTACAGAATTAACAGAATTAGCAGAATGTGGGTTTTTGGGAAATTCTATTAGGGTTTATCGCAAAAACCCAAAATGCTTGTCATGCTGAGCGAAGCCGAAGTATCTAATCGCACTTTGCATAGCTGTTAAGACACAATTAGATTCCTCGGAAGACCTCGGAATGACGCGACTATATGTTTTGGGAAATTCTGCTAATTCTGTCAATTCTGAAAATTCTGGTTCAACTCAAAAACCCCTTCGCCCGCTCAACCTCATCAGTGTTGCCCATAAAGACCGGCACGCGCTGATGGATTTGCTCCGGCTGAATGTCCAGGATGCGTTGCGTGCCGTTGGTGGCGCTGCCGCCGGCCTGCTCAATGATGAAGGCCATGGGGTTGGCCTCGAACAAGAGGCGCAGTTTGCCGTTAGGCTTATCGGTGGTGCCGGGGTAGATGAAAATGCCGCCTTTCAGCAGGTTACGGTGCACATCCGCGACCATCGAACCGATGTAGCGCGGGGTGAAGCAGGTGGTTTTATCGCGGTTCTTTTCGCGCGCGCTGTCGACGTATTGCTGCATTTGGGGCGTGAAGCGGCTGTAATCGCGGTCGTTCATCGAAAAGAACGTACACGTCTCGGGTAGTTTCACATCGCGATGCGAGAGCAGGAATTCGCCGATACCTGGGTCGAGCGTGAACATATTCACGCCGTTGCCGGTGGTGTACACGAGCATCGTGCTGGAGCCGTAGAGCACATAGCCGGCGGCCAGCTGCTGGTTGCCCGGCTGCAAGACGTCCTCGAGGGTGCCCGCGCCGCTGGCGGTGGTGCGTTTGTAAATGCTAAAAATGGTGCCAATCGACACGTTGACGTCGATATTCGAACTGCCGTCCAGCGGGTCGAGCAGCACGACGTACTTGCCATTGTCGCTGTTCAGGGGAATAAACTCGTCGATTTCCTCACTGCCGATGGCGCACGTCAGCCCCCCGGTTTTCAGGTAATGCAGGAACAGCTCGTTGGCGATCTCGTCGAGCTGCTTCACCTCCTCTCCTTGCACGTTGGTCTGGCCAGTGGTGCCCAGAATGCCCGCCAGCCCGGCGCGGTTCACCTTCTGGTTCACGATACGGGCGGCGATGGATATATCGCGCAGCAAGGCGCTAAACTCGCCGCTGGCCTCCGGAATGGCGCGTTCGCTGGAAGCGATAAACTGATCGAGACTAACGAGTTGGCGGGTCAGGAGCTTGGTTTTGGCGTCGGTGGGCATGGTGGTGGTGGTTATTGTGCTGCAAATTACGTAAGTGATTACGATTGAATCTTTGAGGTACGGTCAAAAATCTTATTTTGTGTGAAAGAACGAAGTTGACCATATGATTGAGCCTTTCCAAGCTGTAGTGCGTAAACGCGGCATTGAATCTGGTATGCAGCTCATTAAGCAAGAAGGAATGCACATGGGTCATGCCCTCAAAATATGTAAGAAAGCTTTTGGTATTGGCTTAGGCGATGCCAAACGCATGATCTACAGCTCCCCTAGCTGGCGCAGCGATGTGGAGTCCGTGCAGCCGCTCATTGATATTTTCGAGCAGGTGCTGGCGGAGCATCAAGCTTAACTTTTCAATCAAACTTTTTGGGACTATGTAGTGCCCCCCAAAATTTAGACAGCCCCATAAGAAAACCTGACAACGAAAGCGCCTAA
>CAZTEZ010000287.1:0-4275 GCA_964611815.1 uncultured Bacteroidia bacterium
CACTTCGGCGACATCGACACGCGCCTCCTGAAAGCCGCGCTAGAAGTCTTCTACGGCATCCGCGAACTCACAGGCCTGAAAAAGCCGCCGAGCACCTCCGAAGCGCTCGACTGGATCAAACTCCTGATGGCCGACCGCTACCCCGCCGAGCAGCTCGAAAAGCTGGACCTGCGCAAAGAACTCGTACCACTCGCAGGCGCGCTCATCAAAAACGAGCAGGACTTCCGGCTGATGGAGCGGCTGTTGCACCGCAACTGAGCCACTATTATAAGTCTAAGAACAGGGTTGCATCCTGAACGCAGTGAAGGCACTACAAGTTGGTCTTCAACTGGTCTGGGCCTTAGATGATGCCAATCAGCCACAGAATCAGCAGCAGCACCAGCACCCCACCGTAGATCCACATGATGATCTCGGGGAAGAGCTGCAGCGGCCAGGCGATCACGAGAATCACAACCAGCGCGATGATGAGGTAAAGCGTCACGCGCTCGCCGCCGAAGCTGGCGCGGGTGTGGGCCTTTTCACCGGCCTGCGCTTTTGAGAAGCCGAAATTGAAATTGAAGCGTGGCCACCAGGGCTGGTCGCGCAGGCGCTTCTTATCGGTCACCGTATTAGGAGTCGGTTCCGCCTCAACTGACGTGCTGGCAGCCATAGGCGCGTGTTTCACGGGTGTCAGAGCGGCACTGGCGGGCGTTTCGAGTGCGAAAGCTGGCACCACAGCGGCCTCAGTACGCTGCTGCTGAGGGGCTTGCGTTGGACTGAGGGCTTGGCTGGCCCATGTGCTTCCTGCCAAACAGCAGAATACCAGTGCCAGTAAAAACTTCAGGATCGTCGGCATATCTCAAAGCTGCGGTTTTTCCGGCGAACGGGCAAGGGCAGTTTTCGGCGGTTTTGGAGAACAATTCAACTCAGTACGTCTTCGTCATGCTGTTCGGCACCTGGATGATGAAGTCCGCTTTGCCCTTTAGCTCCTCATTGAACACGCCGGGATTGTCCACGTTCTCCTGCGAAATGGTTACCATGCTCGGCACCGATTCTCGTTTGTTCTGTTGCGCAAAATACTTGATGTACCACACGATGCCCTCGTGATACTGCGTGTGGAACGCACCATTCACGTGAAACACGCGCATCTCCTCGCGCAGCACCTGCAAGATGCGCCAGGCCATGGTCGCGTCTTTGATGGCCTGCGCCTGCACGAAACGCTTGGACATATCGTCGGCATCGCTGTTGCCATGGCTGCCGTGCCCGTGCCCACCGTGCCCGCTCATCATCTCCACCATCTCTTGATACGAGTGCGAGTCGTAGGGGACTTCAAAGTCCAGCGGCGGGTAGTCTTTGTTATCCAGCGCCTTAGCGCCTTTCTTTTGAACGGCCTCAATACCAGCTTTAAAGACCCGACTGGCATAGCTTCGCGTGATGTTGCTGGCCAAGACCTTCGTCTCTTTTTGCTCGCGGGCTAAATCGAGCACCGGGCGGTAATCGGTCTTGAAGTTTGGCCACAGGTCAGTCACATTGGCCAGCGAGTCATACTCGAGCTCTTGCGCAATGTAGGCATCTACCAGTTGCTGCTGGTGCACTTCCAGCATTTCCATGGCCAGGGTCAGGGGTCTGTCTTTGTCTGTTTTAGGCAGCAAGGCTTGAAACAGCTCGTAGGTCAGCCAGTGCGAAATGGGGTTGTTGTGCTGCTCGCCAAAGAACACCACATCGGCTTGCTCACAAGCACTTAGCAGTTGGCTGTAGCGTACCGATCGGCCGTTGCTGTCGTAGATCGCATAGGCCAGTGGTGCTTTTTGGTCGGCCCGGTCTGAGGAGCGGCGGGCGCTTAAGTCGCCGTCGACTTGCGCGTATAGCTGGGTGGAAAACAGTAGGATCAGAACTGAGAACAGGAGATTTTTCATACGGTTACAGGATTTGCTGGCAAAGTACGAAACTCGCACAAGTCGAGATCAACAAAACCTGAAAGCGAACGGCACTTGCATTTTCGCACTCAAGTGGCGTAATTAGACTTAGCACAAAACCCCCACCACGCCATGCCTTTCGACGTCCTGCGCATCGAGCTGCTCGAAAAAGCCACGCCCATTTTCTTCGCCCTTATCGCCCTGGAAGCGCTCGTGGGCTGGCTGATGGGCAAACGCATCGCCCGCTGGAACGACTCGCTGACGAGTATCGCCACGAGCGTCGTCATGGAAGTGACGGGCCTGTTCCTCAACTGGCTGATGCTGGCGGCGTTCATCGCTATTTCGCTGCATGCGTCGATTCCAGCGCTGTTTGGAACGGGCTATTTGCCAGCAGAAAACCCCTTCAGCTGGGGTGGTGGCCTCAGCGTCGACTGGCTGCAACTGGCGTACTGGGTGCTGGTGTTCGTTGCCATCGACTTCGCGTTCTACTGGTTCCACCGCTCGGCGCACGTCGTGAATCTGCTGTGGGGCAGCCACGTGGTGCACCACAGTTCAGAAGACTTCAACCTGAGTGTGGGCCTGCGCCATTCGAGCATCGAGAACCTGTTTTCGGCGCTGTTTTACCTGCCACTTGCCTTTTTCGGCGTGCCCTGTGAGATGTTCCTGCTGTGTTATGTGCTGAACCTGTTCTACATGTTCTGGGTGCATACCGAACTCATCGACCGCCTGCCGCGCTGGTTCGAGTTCGTGTTCAGCACCCCCAGCCACCACCGCGAACACCATGCCCGCGACCCCAAATACATCGACCGCAATTTCGGCGGCACGTTCATCCTATGGGATCGCCTCTTCGGCACGTTTCGGCAGGAAGACGAGCGCCCGCACTACGGCATCACCACGCCGCTGCAGACGTTCATCCCCATTGTCGTCAACCTGCATTACTACCGTGACATGCTAAGCACGACCCTGAAGATGAAGCGCCTACGCGATGTGTGGCGCTACCTCTGGCGGGCGCCGGGCTGGTTGCCCAACTACCTGGGTGGGCCACAAGCGGTGCCAGAAGTGACGTGCAGCGACAAGACCTACAACCCCGGCCTGCCGTGGTAATGGCTCGTGTACAGTTTCGCGCAGTTTGGCGGGGTGCTGCTGGCGGCGAGCTTGCTGTTCGAGTACGTGCAACTGCCGCATGCGGGCTTCTTCTACATGTGCTTCTGGAGCGTGATGCTGCTGTGGTCGGTCACGAACATCGGCGGGCTGCTGATGGGCGCCACTTGGGCGCCCGTGGCTGAGGCGCTGCGCATCGGTGCGGCACTCATCATCGCCGGGCGCTATCTGTTCAGCGACGAATACGCCCTGCCGGCGGTGGCTGGCATCTTTATCGGTGCACTCGTGAGCTTGATCGCGCTGGCCATCTGCCACAGCCTCGACCGCGGCTGGCGATTGCCCGTGCGTGTGCCGGGGTGGTAGTCCGGTACGTTAATCCAGATTCTCCCGGTCTGCACCGACCGAAATTGTAATCAAGCGTGTTAAATATATACGGATCACCGCGGTCCGACCTTTTTCGCATCAAACCTCTATTACTATGAAAGCCTATAGACTCATCAAATTCGGAATCGCCGTTTCCGGCGCTTATTTTGCATACGAAAGCCTCAAATCTGCCGGTGGCGACCTGCGCAAAGCGTGGTAAGCAACGCCTTCTGATTTCAACATAGAAATCGCCCGCCAGATGACTCTGGCGGGCGATTTTTATAAAGGGCGCATCAAAGCGTATTTAATACGCCTTGCTCGGGTCGATTTTCAGCGTGCGTTGCATACGCGCGATGTCACTGGGCAAGATCGTATCGTGAAATGGCCGGGTGTTTAGCACAGTTATCGAAATAGCGATGGCGCGCTGTTGCGAAACCCGAATCGCATAAGAGCGCTGCATAAAGTAATACGTCTGGCCGTCTTGCGTCTCTTGCTTGCGCAGATCGGTTACATAAGCCAACTGTCCGTCAACACGATCCACCCTTTTGCTATGCACTTTCATTTCGGGCCGGGCTTCCAGCATGGTGGCGATATACTTTTCCATTTTCTCACGCACGAAAGGAATGGAGTCCGGAAAGTTGTCTTCTTTGCCGTATATGAAAGTCACCTGCAGACGCTGGTCGCTCAGCGGGTCGTTGAAATAGGTATAAGTCGCCAGGTCGATAATGGAGGGGTCGTTGACGTCCTCGGCGGGCGCTTTCTGGAAATAACCGGGCAGATCTGTAGCAAGCACCCCCTGGAACATACGCACGGTACTCACTTGTGGCGGTGCAAATGCGCTGATAATGAGCAGCACAAAAGTTAGAGACTGTCCAAGATCAACTTAGGGAATTTAAAAAACTGAGCTTCAGTTAGG
>CAZTEZ010000288.1:0-4267 GCA_964611815.1 uncultured Bacteroidia bacterium
TTGTCGCGCAAGAAGATGATGCGGTCGGAGCCCTTCCAGAAGTAGCCGCCAATGTCGCGCTCGGTCACGCTCGTGATGCGCTTGGCCTCGCCACCTTCAGTGGGGCGCACGAAGACGTTCATGCGGCTTTCGTAGGGCGCCATATACGCCAGCCATTTGCCGTCTGGAGAGAGTTTCCAGGACGAACTTTGGGGGTTCTTGAAGAAGTCTTCAAGCGGTATTTTTTCGGTCTGCGCGTTAACGCTGGACATAGTCGTTGCCAGTAGGCTCATAGAGAGCATCAAGGTGACAAAGATTTTGGAGAAAGCCATCGGTGTGCGGGGTCTTTTTGGTCTGAAATAATGAACATTCGCAATTAACGAAATTAAGTAACCTAAACCCCGTAACTAATGCACCTAATCGCGTGATTTAGCAAGAATTAGGGGAGAAAGTTAACGAGTGTTAAAACGCTTGTCTTAGGCATTCGCTAAGGCTTTGAGGTTAAAAAGAGCGCCCTTTTCGCCATGCCCATCACCGGTACATCTTGAGGCGAAGCCGAAGGACCTACAAGAGTGTTAGAGCAAATTATGAGCTTTAACCTTGTGGCACTACATTGGCGCTTTATCTTGATGCCTGGATCAGTAATTGTCGTGATATGACGAAGCTAGAGTTGGGCCCAGCGCTTTTGCATGTTTTAGAGCCATGGGACTTTAGTGCTTTCAGTAGCAAAAGGCGATTGAGCGGGACTATTGTGAAGTTTTTTTCTGAAAAAGTTTTGCTCTTCAAATCCGATGATGCTCTGACGATTAACGGAGATCAGAGTTCTTACGTCTTATTAACGACACGATACGTGGGTCAAAGTTTTTTCAAGCAAGCGAATGATGAAGGCCATGCTAACGGGGCAGTTATCCATGTGAATGAATTCGCAGAGCCAATAGAAAAACAGACTTTGGAAGCGTTAGAAAGTCAATGCAAGTTCATTTTAATTGGCCCAATCCGTAATCAATAAATGGTCTACTGCTGTGGCTCCCAGATGTAGTCGCCATTGAGGTCGATGTAGCCCACTTTTTCGACGACTTTCACCTGCGCAATGCCATCGCGGAAGCGCTCGGTGTAGCTGTACTTCAGCGGGATGACGACCTCGCCCGTTAAGTCGATGAAGCCCCAGCGGCTGCCCTTTTTCACGGCAATACGGTCGTCGTGCAGTTCGAGCGGTGCACCGTACTGAGCGGGGATAATCTCCTTGCCATTAGGGTCGAGCAGCCCCCAGAAGCCTGCCTTCTTGAAGCTCGCGTAGCCGTTGACGTAGTCCGTAACGGCTTGGTAGAGCGGCTGCGAAGTATAGCTGCCGTCTTTGCGAATAAAACCCCACTTGTTGTTCACGCGCACCGCCGCGCGGTTTTCGCTGAAGCTGCGGGCGTGTTCGTAAGTGTAGTCGATTTTGAGCTTGCCGTCCAGATTGATGTAGCCAAACGCGTTGCCGAACTTCACGGGGGCCATGCCACCGTGGAAGCTACCGACGGTGTCGTACTGCGGTTTCGAGAGGAACTTGCCGCGCTCATCGAGGTGCGTCCAGCGGTCTTTGAACTTAATGGGTGCGCGGTTTTGCGACCAATCGCCCACCGACTCCCACTGTGCGGGCATCACCCACTGGCCCTCAGTGTCGAGGTAGCCCCAGCGGTCGTCGAGCGAGGTGCGCGCCCGGCCATTGACGAAATCGCCGATGGAGTCGTACATGAAGGGCGTTTTATGCTGACCGTGGGCCGTCACCACGCCCCAGCCCTGCTCGTTTCGGGCGGGCAAGCGTTTTTCGTAGACATAGTTGCCCGCCAGCAAAAAACGCGGCTTCAGCGACACATAGCCGGTGTTTTCGACGAGCCCGTACATCTCGCCCAGCCGAACGACGGCATACTCACCGTTGAACGCGCGCGCTTCTTCGAACTGCGGCGGCACTTTCAGCGCCCCGCTTTTGTCGATATACCCCCACAGCGAGTCTTTCAGGACGGGGTAGAGGACGTGCTGGGCACCGGCCTGTCCGGCAATGAGGGTGGCCATGCCAATGAAGAGCAAGCGGATAATTAACATGATCTGGCAGTGTTTTGGGCTATATCGCTAAAATAATTCACAGGGCTTGTGATGGCGAATGCAATTTTTTAGCTTGCAATTCAGTTATAAGTGAAGACTATCGGACTCGGCACCCTACTGCAGATACCAAATATGCGCTACCGAAAGGTAACGTATTACACGGTTTGGCAGCTAAACGCAGAAAAGCCTGAGTTCGAATTGTTTCGCCAGAGATTCCGTCAACATCAAACTAAGGCAGTACATGAAGACTACCAACGTATCATCAACCGCATCGACGACATGGGTGAGCACCACGGCTGCCGGGAACACTATTTTGTTCCAGAACGAAATGCACATCGCATTAACCAGCCTGTAGCACCTGAGGTAAAAGCCTATTTCAATGGGCGTGGCGAGTCAAGGTTGCGCTTATACTGCATTCGGATTTCAAAGTCGGTATGCGTACTCCTGAATGGCGATGTAAAAACTGCCAGAACAGCGCAGGAATGCCCTCAAGTTGGCCACCACTTTCACTTCGCGATCTCTGTTGCGAATAGCATTCAGCAGATGACAACTGATAAGACACTTGCACTGTATTATGATGACAACCTGCCGATGCAAGTCGAGCTGACACCAGCAACCTAACACGATCAGTCGTTCACGACAATTCACACTCTACACAATGAACCCCACACGAACCTACCCCAACGTGCCTTCTTTCAAAGAAGAAGTCGCGGCCACCTCACCGGAAATCCGGCGCGAGGTGCAACATAGCATGGCTCTTGCCGCCGCCATCGATGACGTGCTGCAAGCCCGTGATATGACCCAAAAAGACTTCGCCAAGCTCATGGGCAAGCAAGAGAGCGAGATCAGCAAGTGGCTTTCCGGTACGCACAATTTCACGCTGAAGACCATCGCAAAAATCGAGGGCGCGCTGGAGGTCGATGTGCTGAAAATCTTGAGTGAGCATGAGCCTTCCGATACTGATGAGCCTGAAACGGAATCTAAAAGCGAGAAACCGCAGGCGCTCGGCGGTGCCTGAGATAACCGCAATCCGCGTATATTCACGGCGATAGCCAACCCACATGCTCCTCCAGAATCTTCTTGAAGCCCTCGGCGCGATCTTCAGCAACCGCCTGCGCACGGTGCTGACGATCCTTATCATCGCGTTCGGTATCCTCGCCATCGTGGGGGTGCTCACGTCTATTGACGGCATTAAGTACTGGATGCGTAGCAGCTTTAGCACGCTGGGCGCCAATACGTTCGTGATTCAGAACCGCGCGACCACCATTCGTGTCGGGCGGCGGGCCGAGCAGAAGAACTACCCGGCCATTTCGCTCAAGCAGGCGCAGGCGCTGAAGCGCGAGCTGAAAAACGAGGTGACCGCCAGCATCAATGTGCCCGTGACCTTTGCGGCGCAGGCCAAAGCCGGCAACCGCGAGACTTACAACAACATGCGCGTGAACGGCACGGACGAGAATTTCCTGACGGTCGAGTCCTACGAACTGGCCGACGGCCGCACGATTTCCGAGCAGGACATCCTTCAGACGGCCAGCGTGGCCGTGGTGGGCGCGCGTATCAAAAATGACCTCTTCCCGAACCAGCGCGCCGTCGGGCAGACGTTTTATGTGGGGCGCAAGCGCTACAAAATCATCGGGCTGCTCGAAGAAAAGGGCGCGGCCTTTGGCGCGAGTAGCGATCGCGTGATTCAGATCCCCATCACCACTGCCCTGGCCGATTTCCCGGGCAGCCGCAGCATGTCTGTCACCGTGCAAGTCGATCAGGCCGAGCTCATTGAGCCGGCCATCGCCTCGGCCGTGGGCAAGTTCCGGCTCATCCGTGGGCTGGGCCCGGGCGAAGAGAACAACTTCGCGGCCGTCGTCTCCGACAGCTTCGTCGACAATCTGATGGACAACCTGCAAATCCTGACGCTCAGCGCCACGGTTATCGCCGTCATCACACTTTTTGGGGCGGTCATCGGGCTGATGAACATCATGCTGGTGTCCGTCACCGAGCGCACGCGAGAGATTGGCGTGCGCAAGGCCATGGGCGCCACCAGCAGCAACATCCTGCAGCAGTTCCTCACGGAGGCTGTCACGATCAGCCTCTTGGGCGGCATGGTGGGCATCGTGTTTGGGGTGCTGGTGGGCAACCTGGTGGGCGTGTTCCTCGACGCGCCCTTCTTCATCCCCTGGCTGTGGGTGGGCGTGGCGATCGTCATCTGCAT
>CAZTEZ010000289.1:0-4237 GCA_964611815.1 uncultured Bacteroidia bacterium
CTGCTGTTCGCCACCGGACATCGCGGCGGGCTTGTGGTCCAGACGCTCGCCCAGGCCCAGGCGTTCGAGCAGGGCTTTCGCACGGCTCATGGCCTCAGATCGCGACGCACCCGCTACCATGGCTGGCAGGGCGGCGTTTTCCTGAGCGTTGAACTCCTTTAATAAGTGGTGAAATTGAAACACGAAGCCCAGCTCGGCATTCCGAAAGCGTGCTTGCTGCTTGCGGTTCGAGGCGTGCACCTGGTCGTCGCCGAAGTAGATTTCGCCACCATCGGCCTGCTCAAGCGTGCCCAGGATCTGCAGCAAAGTCGTTTTGCCAGCACCGGAACTCCCCATCAGCGCCACGAAATCGGCCGCCTCCACTGCCAGGTCGATGCCTTTCAGCACTTGCAGCTGGCCGTAGTTTTTCTGGATGTTGGTCGCACGTAGCATCTTCCCGGGGCTTATTTGCAGTCAAAGCTTGTATCTTTGCGCTGCCACTCAATCACTCTGCAAGATAAACCGCGCATCTGCTTTGGCCAACTCCATCGACCAGCTTATTCGCCTGTTCTGGCGCCTCGAAAAAACCCGCTTCTTTCGCTACCTCGTTGCCGGCGGTACGGCCACTTTGGTCGACATCGGCAGCTACACCGTGTTCGCCAGCTTTGTGTTCACCTCACAAGAGGCCGTGCCCTACGGCCTGCCGATCAGTTGGGTGACTGTTTCGCTCGTGTGCAGCTTTTCGCTGGGGCTCATCACGAACTTTCTCATCAACCGCTTCTACGTTTTCAGCGAAAGCCGGGTGAAGGCCGGCACGCAATTCGGGCGCTTTTTCATGGTTTCTATCTTCGTATTTGTCGCCAACCAGCTGGCGATGAAAGGCTTGTACGAAATCATCCCGCTGATCATCGAATTGCCTCAAACCCTGCTGCACCTGGGTGTGCGTAGTACGGCGGCGATTGTGATTGCGTTCCTGAGCTTCACTTCCCACAAGTTCTTCTCGTTCGAGATGCAGAAGTCTGTCCCGGAGGTGATTGACTTGAATGATGACCCTTCTACCGAGCGGGCTACGAACCAGGCCTCAGAGCACCTAGACGACCAAGACCATGAGCAACAACCCCATTCTTGAGATGATGCAGGCCATCGTTGGCACTGTGCCCGGCGATAACCTGCCTACACCCGTCGGCCGCTGGCTGAAAGGTAAACTCGTGAAAGCCGAGCTGGGTAACGTGGCGTTTGAGTATACGATTCGCGAAGACTGGGGCAACCCGGCAGGCTTCCTGCACGGTGGGATGTTCGCCACACTCATCGACGATACCATGGGCGCGACGACCTTTTCACTCGGCGGGCAGCAGTTTCACTCGACCGTGAACCTGAACATCGACTACCTCTCTTCAGTGAAAGTCGGCGATGCGCTGCGCATTGAGGCCAAAGTGGAGCGCGCCGGCAAGCGGCTGATTAACCTCTCGTGTGAGGCGCATGTGGGTGACAAGCTCGTTGCGCGGGCGAGCTCCAATCAGATCGTCATCAACCTGACGCCCGAGCAGCCAAAAGGCTGACGTTTAGCGGAGTCACCCTATTCTACATCGATGAGCTGCAGCTCTTCGGAGTCGATGCGCTTTTTCAGGAAGTTGCGCAAGCGTGTGCCTTCTTCCTCCTTTTCGCGCTTGGGTAAGCCATCGCGCCAGCGCACGAGGAAGATATCGAGCGTATCGGCGCCGCCCTTCAAATCGCTGCTGATGGTGGGCGCGTAGGCCAGGCGCTCGAGGTCAGGGAACACTTCGCCGACTTCCTCACCGATGCTCACGATCGGCACCGTGTCAGCGAGCAGGCCTTCCAGTTGAGCTTCAAGCATGAGTATACGCTTATCTTTTTCGCTGATGACTTTCGAGCGCTCTTCCATCTGCGTCATCAACTGCAGCGTTGCCGTTCCCAAAGCCGGGTCCACAGCCGTTCCTCCGGAGGTCGATTGGATGATATTGAGCTGCAAATCATCTAGTCCGTACTCTGGCATCCGGTTTTTCAGTTCGTCGATTTCTTCGGGCTCCAGCGGGTTGGGGCCGATCACGAGCAGCTTGAGCACCCGCGCGGTATCCGATTCCACGACCTGCTTCTCAACGACTTCATGCATCGCGGTATTCACGCGCTCGGTGATGAAGGTGTCGATGTTCTGCTGCTCGCGCACGTCTTTAATCACGCCGTAGAAAATCCAGCCGCTCGGGATAATCACCACCAGCACAAAGGCCGTGATGTAGCGCTTTACACGCTTGGCTGCCTTGGCATTCAATTGCTCTTTGGCCGGGAATTCGAGGTACTTGACGATCAGAAACGTCGCCAGCGCAATGAATACGGAGTTGATGAAGAACAGGTAGAACGCCCCGAAAAGAAACTCCGCGTTGCCAGTTGCAATGCCAAAGCCCGTCGTGCACAGCGGGGGCATCAAGGCCGTGGCGATGGCCACACCCGGAATGGCATTCGTCTTCTCGATACGCGAGTTGGCCACAATGCCAGCCACCCCACCGAACAGCGCCACGCCAACATCCAACAACGTCGGGCGCGTGCGCGAAACGAGCTCGGGTGTCGGGTCACCCAGCGGGGTGATGAGAAAATAGAGCATGCTCGCTCCGATACTCAAGCCAATGGCCAGCCCAAAGTTGCGTAGCGAGCGCATCAACATCACGCGGTCGTTGATGCCGACACTCAGCCCGATGCCCAGAATCGGGTTCATCAATGGCGAAATAAGCATCGCGCCTATCACGACCGCCGGCGAGCTCTGGTCGAGACCGATGCTGGCAATAATCGCAGACGCAATCAGCACCCACACATTTTCGCCTTTCAGCTCAATGCCCTTCGATATACTACTGACCGTGCCTTCTACATCGGTGGTGTCGCGAATCGAGAAAATCTCGTGCAGTCGCCGGCGTAGCATCGCGTAGAGCCTCAGCAGCAACATACGCTCTTCCTGTCGCTGTTGGGATTTTTGGCCACCAGACTGCACTTGACCCTTCGGATGGCCAGATTGCCCTGCTTGCTCGGTGGGCTGAGCATCCGAAGGCGTCTGCTGCGCGTCTGGGGTATTGGCGTCTGGGGTGTTCACGGGCTACTGGTGGTCGAAAATTACACATTTTCAGATATGTCTTGGAGTCGCGGTACGAATACTCATTAAGGTGGTAGGCTATTTTGTACAGGCGCTTTGGTCAGGGTTAAATCAAAAAATATTATCTTGGAATATCATTCTCACGATCACCAATTTACATCTCGAGCATGTTTATACCGAACCGACTTTGCGTCATCCTGCTCTTGCTTATCTTTTTATTGTTTTGTATTGGGCCTACAGCTTTTACCCAAAACGTGGGCATCGGTGAGGCTGTGCCACGCGCTAAACTCGCCGTGCGTGGCAACCTTGCGATTGGCACGACCGCCTTCACCCAAAACGCCACGCAGCCTGCCAATGGGCTTAGTGTAGAGGGGTTTGTGGGCGCTGGAACTGTGAACCCACAAGAGCGTATCCATAGCACGCAGAATATGCGTGCGGATGGCATCGTGTACTGGGGCAACGGACTGGTGCGCACCGAAACCCGCGCTGACGCTGGTTTGCAGGGTGATGCTGGCGCACGCTCGGGCTTTTTTGAGACCCCTGCACCCGCACCAGCTACTAGCTGGCCCACGGGCGCTACCAACTGGTGGCATTTGGTTGACGTGCGACACAGCAATAACAGTAACAACTACGCCATGCAGTTTTCTGGCAGTTTTTTCGATCAAAACTTATTCGTACGAAAAACGAACGACAATCCCGCACAACCCTGGAGCCAGGTGTTTACGACGAGTTATCACCCGGGGCCCCATTTTGTAAACTACACCTCGCTGACCACCACTGACAATGTGAGTTGGACAACTGTAGATCTGAGCGCACTTTTACCGGCTGACGCCCGCGTTGCGATCATCAGCGCCCGAGCCCGGGAGTCTAATGGTGACCGAGAAGCCTGGGTGCGCCCGATGGGTGATGGAACCAAGGAATATCACCTGATCCGCGTGCGAGCAGACGGTGTCGGCGACAACAATGGCTGTGTTAATCAGGTGGTTGTGCCGCTGGATGCGAACCGCCGGTTTGAATACCGTGCAGAAAACTTTGACGGCTTTGAAATGTTCCTGGTCGGGTATTATCGGTAGTAAAAGCTTTTACCACCGCAAACTCGCCCCGATCGTCGGCATGACCGGCAGCTGGTCGACGCGCTCGTAGCGGATGCGGTCGAAGTAG
>CAZTEZ010000290.1:0-4235 GCA_964611815.1 uncultured Bacteroidia bacterium
CTCGTGCACCTCTTCGAGCGCGACTGCTCGGTCCAGCGCCGTTTCCAGAAAGTCGTGGAGATTGCCCCCGCGCCTTCGCTGAGTCAGCAGGTCAAAAACAGGCTTTACGAATACGCGCTGCGGCTTGGGCAGGATGTCGGCTACTACAACGCCGGCACCGTGGAGTTTCTCGTAGAAGACGATAACGTCTATTTCATCGAGGTCAACCCGCGCATTCAGGTGGAGCACACTGTGACTGAGGAGGTAACCGGCATCGACATCGTGCGCTCGCAGATTCTGATTGCGATGGGTATTCGTCTGGACCATCCGCAGATTTACATCCTGAACCAGAGCCAGTTGCAAACCAACGGCTTTGCGGTTCAGTGTCGCATCACGACCGAAGACCCAAAGAACGGTTTCATGCCCGACTACGGTCTCGTCAGTGCGTATCGAAATGCCGGTGGCTTCGGTATTCGACTCGATGAAGGCAGCTCGTACCCGGGCGTGCGCATTTCGCCCTTCTTTGACTCCATGCTCGTGAAAGTGACGGCCTGGGGCCGCACGATGAAAGGTGCCAGCCAGCGCCTGCACCGCACGCTATCGGAGTTCCGGGTGCGTGGCGTGAAAACCAACATCCCCTTCCTGCAAAACCTGGTGCAACATTCGGAGTTTCGCAAGGGCCAATGCACGGTGAAGTTCATCGAGGAGAACCCAGAGCTCATGGAGTTCTGGCCTTCGCTCGACCGTGGCACGCGCACGCTGAAGTACCTCGCAGACGTGATTGTAAATGGCAATACGGACGTGAAGGCCATTGACCCGACTAAAAAGTTTCGCGAGCCGGTGGTGCCAGAGTTCGACCCCTACGCCGAGCATCCCAAAGGCACGCGTGATCGCCTGCTGGACGAGGGCCCGGACAAGTTCGTGGAGTGGCTGAAAACCGAGAAGAAGATTCAGTACACGGATACCACCCTGCGCGATGCGCACCAGTCGCTGATTGCTACGCGGGTGCGAACGGTCGATATGCTGGCCGTCGCCGAAGCCTTTGCGAAGACGCACCCGGAGACGTTTTCGATGGAAGTCTGGGGCGGCGCAACTTTCGATGTCTGCATGCGCTTTTTGAAAGAAAGCCCCTGGGAGCGCCTCAAGCTCCTGCGACAGGCTGTGCCGAATATCTGCTTCCAGATGCTCTTGCGGGGCTCTAATGGCGTGGGTTACAAGGCCTACCCGGATAATCTCATCGTTCAGTTCATTGAAAAGAGCTGGGAAACCGGCATCGACATCTTCCGCATTTTCGACTCGCTGAACTGGGTCGAAAACATGAAGGTGAGCATTGAAACGGTGCGCGAACGCACAGGTGGTATTGCTGAAGCAAGTATTTGCTACACCGGCGAAATCCGCGACCCCAAACGCGAAAAATACACGCTGCAGTACTACCTTGATCTTGCAAAAGAGCTTGAAGATGCGGGCGCTCACATCCTGGCAATCAAAGACATGGCGGGCTTGTTGAAGCCCTACTCAGCTGAGCTGCTCATCACTGAGATGAAAAAGGTGGTCGATATTCCGATCCACCTACACACCCACGACACCGCCGGCATTCAGTCTGCGACCTACCTGAAGGCCATCGAGGCCGGTGTAGATGCACTGGACGTCGCCCTCGCCGGGATGAGCGGGCTGACATCGCAGCCGAACTTCAACTCGCTGGTAGCCAGCCTGGAAGGCACCGAGCGCGAGAACCCAATGGACCTGAAAAAGCTGAACGAATTCTCGAACTATTGGGAGGTCGTACGAGAGTACTACTACCCCTTCGAAAGCGGCTTGAAAGCCGGCACAGCGGAGGTCTACGACCACGAAATTCCGGGCGGGCAGTACTCCAACCTCGGCCCGCAGGTGCGTGCACTCGGCCTGACTGATCGTTGGGAAGACGTGAAGGACAACTACAAGATTGTTAACGAAGTACTGGGTGATCTGATCAAGGTAACGCCCTCATCTAAAGTCGTTGGCGACCTGGCACTCTTCATGACCACTCAGAACCTCAGCCGCGAGGAGCTGCTCGAAAAAGCAGACAGCCTGAGCTTTCCGGACTCCACAATGGCCTTTTTCCGCGGCGAAATCGGCCAGCCCTATGGCGGCTTCCCCGAAAGCCTGCAAAAGGCGGTGTTGAAAGATGAGAAGCCGTACACCAAACGCGCCAACGCCCACCTGGAGCCCGTCGATTTCAAGAAGGAGTTCGCCGAGTTCCGCAAGGAATTCCCCCAGAGCTATGACGAACTCGACTTCATCGCGTTCAAGCTCTACCCGAAGGTCTTCCGCGACTACGTCGCCTTCAAAGACGAGTACGGCAGCCAGATGTACCTGCCGACGCTCAACTGGTTCTACCCCATGAAGGAGGGCGAGGAAACGATCGTCGAAATTGCACCCGGCAAGCGCATCATCATCCGCTACCTATCGCACGTCGGCCCTGACGCAGAGGGCAAATGCCGCGTTTACTTCGAGCTGAACGGCCAGACGCGCAGCATCGAAGTGCTCGACCGCAGCGTAGCTGACCTGGCGCCCAAAAACGAGAAAGCTGACAAGAGCAACGACCAACACATCGGTTCGCCGCTGCAGGGCAAGCTTTCAGAAGTGCTTGTCAGCGAGGGGGATAAGGTGAAGAAGAACCAGCCAGTTTTCGTTATTGAGGCCATGAAAATGGAGACGAACGTCGTAGCGCCCCAGGCCGGCACCGTGAAGCGTGTCGCGCTGCAAGCGGGCACGCTCGTGCAGAGCAATGACTTGGTGGTGGAGATGGGGTGATGGCTTAATTCGGCCATGCCTGTAATTATTTAGACCAACTCTGTGTACCAACGCGCACCAAAACGCGCGCTTCTGCGTATCTTTATACAAGCAGACAGCATGCGCCGGTCTGTGTAATCACCTCAACGAACAAACGACACGCGCAATGAAACTTCGCAGTATTATTCTGCTGCTGCTGATTGCAGGCGTCATCGGTGTGATCATTTCGCAGTCGATGGACTCGCTTTCGCAGTACACAGACTTTGCCGAGGCCAAAGCTAGCGGCAAGGAAGTCCATGTGGTCGGCAAGTGGGTCAAGCGCGACCAGTACAGCTACGACCCCAACCAGGACCTCTTCCAGTTTTATATGGAAGACAGCACCGGCATCACGCAGCTCGTGCACTACCGCGATCCCAAGCCGGTGAACTTTGAGTCCGCCGAAAAGGTAGTTGTGATCGGGCAATACGAGCAGGAGAAAGACGTCTTTAAGGCGAACAAAATCCTGATGAAATGCCCATCGAAGTACGAAAACGGTGAGTTGCAAGAAGCCCAGCCGCAGACGGTCTCCAACGTCAGCAGCTGATTTAAGTCGCGCACTGCGTAGCTTCGCGCTCGAAGACACCCCTCCCCTTCAACTGACTAAACCCGCCACCCCGGCATGAATCTTGGCGATTTCGGATTTGCACTTATCGACCTGATGCTCGTCTCGGCGCTGCTCGCGACCATCGGCCTGATGGCCGGTACGTTCGTGACCAACGAGCTGAACAGCAAGCGCTGGCGACGCATCGGCAACGTCAGCTGGTGGTTGCATGCGCTGAGTGTGTTTGGCACCGTGGGGCTGCTGATGGGCATGATTTTCGTGCGCGATTACAGCTATCACTACGTCTACAGCCACGCCTCGAACGAACTGCCCAACCACTACATGGCCGCAGCGTTCTGGGAGGGCCAGGAAGGCAGCTTCCTGCTCTGGATGTTCTGGCACGCGGTTTTGGGGAGCATACTCCTCTGGAAAGCACCCCGCGAATGGAAGGCGCCGGTGGTGGGCGTGATGGCAAGCATTCAGGCGATTCTGGCAAGCATGGTCTTGGGCGTTTACATCCAGTCCGGGATTGTATATGCGCTGTTGGCAGTCTTGGGTATCGTGGCCCTGTTGATCGCCTGGAAAGACAAGCCGCTGGAGCAGAGCCAATTCACCGCCAAACGTAACCACTTCATTTTCGGCGCGATAGCACTGATCTTGGCTATCACGGTGGTCGCCACAGGGCGCTCAGGGGCGTTGTTCTGGAGCTGGAACAGCTGGCCGGGCTTACTGATCACGCTCTTTATCCTCGCGTTTTTCGCGCAGCTTATTCACAGTTTCCGCAACGATCACCTGGACTTCAAGCAGCAGCTGCCTTATTATGGCTTGCTAACCCTCGTATTCATTGCGGCCGTCGCTGAAATCGGTGCCTGGAAGATCGGCAGCTCGCCTTTCCTTACCATCC
>CAZTEZ010000291.1:0-4234 GCA_964611815.1 uncultured Bacteroidia bacterium
GGACCCGCCCCACCGCTCGCGCTATTTCGAGGAGGACAAGATCACGTTCTATTTCAACGAGTTTATTGACCCGTCAATCAGTGGGGCCGACATCTTCATTTCGCCGTTGATGGAACCGGGGAGTTTTGAGGCGTACGTTTACAATAAGAAGCTGCACGTGAAGTTTCGTAAGGAGCTGCAAGACAGCACCACCTATATCGTGACGCTGGGCAGCAAGGTGAAAGACTTTCGGGGGAAAAACGAGCTGGAGAAATCCATCCAGTACGCCTTTACGACCGGCGACCAGCTCGATAGCGCGCGGGTCTCGGGCACGGTGCTTAACGCCCGCACCAACAAACCGATGACAGACATGAACGTGCTGCTCTTCCCGGCCGACAGCATCGTGAACGACACCTTCAATGGCGTTCGCCCGACTTACGCGGCCTATACTGAGCAGGACGGCAGCTTCACGCTTGGCTTTCTGAAGTTGGGCGACTATCGGATCCTTGGCTTGCGCGACGGCGACAGCAACTACCAGTACAACCTGCCCACCGAGATGATCGCCGTGCCCGACACGCCCGGCATCTCGCTGACCGATACCGCGTCGAAAATGAAAGGCGTGCTGTATGCGTTTACGCCCGATGGCACACCACCGGCCATCAACTCGACGAGCTGGCTGAACAGCCGGAATCTCTCGATCACGTTTAACGAAGAGGTGGTGCGTATTGACTCCGCCAGTGTTGATGCTCAGGGTGTCACCTTGACCCAGACCCCGAGCGACCCGGCGGTGTGGTACGTCCAACTACCCGATACCGTTGCGGATTCCGTGCAGGTGCAGCTCAGCGGGGTGCGCGATACGGTGACGAACGTGCGCGATACGCTGCTGACCATCCGCACGCGGCGCAACGCGGTCTACGACAGCACCTTAACCATCGAGCCTGTGGAATTGAAGGGGCGCTACAATCCCTTCGAGCACTGGTTTTTGGCGAAGGATGTGCTGGATTCGACGCTGCTGGCACAGCATGTCGCGGTGGTCGATACGGCTGATGACACGCTGGCGGCGGTCGTTCAAAGCGTGGGGCACCTCATTCGCGTGCAGCTACCGGACACCCTGAAAACCGGCGTACCGCCTAAGCTGGTCTTTTCAGGCGAATTGCGTTCGCCGGCGGGCCTCTCGCCCGAAGACAGCCTGCTGGCCGTGCCCATCACCCTCAAACCGGCGACGGACTATGGCGCCGTTGAAGGGCGCATAGAACTGGCGGATTCGCTCAAGAATCCCATCCTGATTTTGTTTAAAGACGAGAAGGTCAAATTTGAACTGCGCGAGGGGCCGTTCCGGCTGCTGCACGTACCGGCGGGCACGTACAAGATGCGCATTCTGGAAGACCGCGATGGCAACGGCCGGTGGTCGCCGGGCAGCCTGCAACCCCGCCAGCGCCATGAGAACGTGATCCCGATGGTGCAGACCGTCGAAGTGAAAGCCGGCTTTGTGGTCGAAGAAGTACTGATCAAGTACCCTGAACCGGAGGGCGCAGCTCAGGCGCAACCCGATGCTCCTGATGCTGAGGGCACTGACTCGCCCGACGCACCAAGTCCCGACCAGCGCCGCAACCCAGGCCGACGAGACAAATAGACCTCATCGCCATCACCAAAAAACCGCCCGGCGGTGGCCGGACGGTCTGCTGTTGTTGCACTTCTGGTATGAAGTTCTAAAGTCTGGTTCGGGTGATGAACGCAGGGTAAATTGTTCTCAGTTTAGCGCAGGAGCGCCAGTGTGCCGGCGCGCTCTACGCGTTGGCCGTTGCGGTCGATCAGTTCGAGCTGGTAGACGTACACGCCTTCAGGCGCTTGACCATCGGGTGTACGGCCGTCCCAGCCGCGGCTGTTTTCGGTGGAGTACACCAACCGGCCCCAGCGGTTGTAGATGTACATTTCGAAGCTGGCGATCGCACCCGGGTTGGGGTGATAGATGTCGTTGATACCATCGCCGTTGGGCGTAAAGGCGTTGGCGATCTGGGAGCTGCTCAGCTCCTCGCGTTCGTCGCCGCTGGTGTCAAAGTCAGATTGCGCCTGTGCGAACGAGAACGTCAGCACAAAGCCAAAGATGAAAATCGGACGTAGGATGTTGATAGGGTTAATCATGGTTATCGGTAACAGGTGATTGATTAACAGAGGTTTAGGTTGCGTGTAATCTATTGTTCTAACGCGCAAGAGTGGGGCTTTGTTAGCGGGTTTGGCCGAACTGAATCAAACGCTCACTGAATCGTTACATCTGACCGGTGCGTGGGCTGAGGGTTGCTGCACGCGAATTGGCAAACTGCTGAACAGCGGCTTTAACCGACGTAGCGTTCGAACAATACGGGTGCCGGGAAGTACACTTCTAAACTGTTGCGCCAGGGCGCACTGACCAACAAAAAAACGATGGCGCCACTTCTCGAAGAGCAACTTGCACGCTCTGGAGGTCAACCGACTTTATTTTCCGGAAACACTTGCTAAAACATTCTAGCACTTTGTGTTGAGGCTGTTGCCGGTGCAGTTTTTGAAGCTCACGCTCAAACACTTCCAAGCCTTCAATATCCTGCCGTTGCAGTGCAACGTCTAAGCGCAACAACAGCACACTGAGCTGCAGGCTGATACTATCCGTCCCGGGATGTCGCGTATAAAATGCGGCGCGTTGGAGTGAGCGCTGCAGGTCTTGCCGACCCCAGGCTGTCATCGCTTCATAAAACGCCACCTGCCTGGCGTGCACCATCTGCGACTGACCCCAGTCTGGTGCATGTCGGGAGTGATAGGTTGTTATCGTTTCGCTAGCAGCCATATACTCACCATTGATACACGCCGAGCGCAACGCACTGAGATACTGCTGAAAGTCGACTATTTCTCTAAAGTTTTTACTGAATTGCATCCGTTTTGACCACTGCTCAACGGAGGCACTCAGTTGCTGCCAATGTTCAAACGGCAAAGTGTAGGCTGCCACCATCAAATAGTTGGCGGTGAGTACGACAGCACTGAAAACCTCCTCTGTACGGCGTTCGCGGAGTTGCTCTGGTTCGACCATGGCCTCCAAGGCGGTTTGCGTGTAGCGGAAGGCCGTTTGCCAATCCGCCATTAGCATGGCCAAATGTGCCCAGTTGTTGTTATAGTGCAAAACGGCGTGCATGTCTGCCGCCGGCCCGGGTTGTTCGGGGGCTTCGCGATTGTAAAACTGCTGCAGGGCCGCGAGTTCTGACTCCGATTCCGGGCGACCTTTCTCCTGTAGTTTCCAGTAGACCTGAAGACTGAAGATTTCCTGGCGTTGGCGCTCATACTGCGTCTCGACGCGCTGTCGAAAATCGGCAAGATCGGATTGAACGCTGGGGAGCAGTTCCCTTTTCAGTTTCGGGTCAGTGTCAGCCAAAAACCGGTATTCATCTTGCAAACGATGGTGGATGCGTGTTTGGGTTTCATATAGGTCATACTTTTCTGCGTATTGCCGCGCCCGATTCAGGGTTCGCAAACCGAGTCCGAACAGGTTACGCTCAAATAAGATCTTCTCTTGCTGCAACAAGCGTTCGACCTCCTCCACATGCTTTGGCGACCGACGCAGATTCACCAGCGTATCCAGAATAGCGTCGTACAACGCATAACGCAGTTGATAGAGCGCATTTTTATTCGGTGCAAGCGCTTGATTGAGCAGTGTGTCGTCCTTCAGCTGGGGGTTCTCGCACAGTGCTTCGAACAATTGTTGTTGGCGAGGTGCCGGTCTGGGCTTGCGTTCAGCCAGTGCTTCTCTCACCGCCTCGCGATCGGCAACGCTGAGGCTACCGATAAGTTCGACCAGGTCTGTCGGTTTGCGATTAGAAGTACGCATAATTCTTAACTAAGAAAGAGGCGAGGAAAAAAAGCCTCTATACAAGAATGAAGGACTATTAGATGCAGTATAAGAAATATTACAACTAAGAACTGCACTCAACTCAGCTTGAATAACGCACCGCGCCCCATTACTTTAATGTTAAACCCGTCTTACTATACCCTAAAGTAAAACCCATGCGACGCACTACTCGACTAACCCGCTCTTGCCTTTTCCAGGTTTTTTTGATCGTCAGCCTGCTGCTTGTTAGCGGTCTTCCTTTGCTTGCGCAGCTGACACACCTGCCTGGTTACCAGGCTTGGTCGATGCCCGTCGAGTTCAATGATGCCGCTAACCGTTTTGGCTTTTTATGTAAGCTCCCCCACAAACCAAAACACGTAACTTAGAGCATAGCGCGACAAAATC
>CAZTEZ010000292.1:0-2046 GCA_964611815.1 uncultured Bacteroidia bacterium
TGGTCTGCTGGGTAAGTTTCGCGGCGCGTTCGGTAAAATGGGCAGCGCTGTGCGCGATGCGGCCAGTCAGGTGCCCGTGCTCGCCGACCCCGACGAGGTCTGGCACCGCCACGAACAGAAAAAGGGCGGGATATTCTACATCCGCTATTACGAAGACTATCCGATCATCGTGCGCGTCAACACCCAGCGCGACGAAACATTGGAGGCGACCACGCTATTCAGAGCAGAACCCAAACCCTCGACGACTGACGAAAACACACGCAAAAAGCAACAAGAAGATCGATTGAAACAAAACCGCACTGGCAGCCTTATGTACAGAAAAACCTCCTGACATAATGTACAGGAGGTTGATGGTGGCCTCGTATCCGGGTCATGGTATGTTGTACCATCCTTCGTGTCAGTCACCGTGCACACCAAATATACAAAACCATGTCTAAAAATCAAGCCACTTGGGAGTTAGTAGCCATCGACAAAATCAGCCCCACGCTCAAGAAGTTGCAGGGTCGGATGGACAACATACGTCAAAAGACGGGTGGTCTGCTGGGTAAGTTTCGCGGCGCGTTCGGTAAAATGGGCAGCGCTGTGCGCGATGCGGCCAGTCAGGTGCCCGTGCTCGCCGACCCCGACGAGGTCTGGCACCGCCACGAACAGAAAAAGGGCGGGATATTCTACATCCGCTATTACGAAGACTATCCGATCATCGTGCGCGTCAACACCCAGCGCGACGAAACATTGGAGGCGACCACGCTATTCAGAGCAGAACCCAAACCCTCGACGACTGACGAAAACACACGCAAAAAGCAACAAGTTCGAATCATCTATGGGTAACACGCGCAAAGGCGTACTACAATACAAAAAACCCCGTGGCTAAAGTTCTGCGAGTCCACGCAGCCAGTAGCAGACGGGGTTGATGGTGCTTGTGTATCCGGCGCGTGGCATCCCGCCACCCTTCGTATCCTCACACCGTCAACTACAAATATACAAAACCATGTCTAAAAATCAAGCCGTTTGGGAATTAATCGCGAAGGATAATGTCAGACCGATGTTGAAACGCCTGCAGGAGCGATTTGGTAAAATCCGCTCCAAATGATCATGTGCTAGAATGCTCCAGAATCACACCAAAAACCTCGCCCCCTATTGCCAGCAGCACGCCCGAATCCGTAAATTTACCAGTCACTCGAACACGAGATAAGCACAAGACTATGGCCGGACACAGTAAATGGGCGAACATCAAGCACCGCAAAGCCGCGCAGGACGCCAAGCGCAGCAAGATGTTCACGAAGTACATCAAGGAGATCACCGTGGCGGCCAAAGAGGGCGGCACCGATGAAGAGATGAACGCCCGTCTGCGCCTGGCGGTGCAGACCGCCAAAAAGGCGAACGTGCCCAAAGACGCCATCAAGCGGGCCGTCGACCGTGCGGAGAGCAAAGATGCCGAAGATTACATCGAAACCACCTACGAAGGCTACGGCCCTGGTGGCATCGCAGTGATCGTCGAATGCCAGACCGATAACATCAACCGTACCGTGGCGAACGTCCGCAGCTATTTTAACAAGGGCGGCGGCAACCTCGGCACGGCGAATTCCGTCGCGTATATGTTCGAGCGCAAAGGGGTGTTTGAACTTAAAGCTGAAGGCCAGGACGTCGAGAGCCTGGAGCTGGAGCTGATCGACGCCGGCGCAGAGGACATTCAGCACGAGGGTGAATGGCTGACCATCACCTGCGAGTTCGAGGACTTCGGCAGCGTCAACGCCAAGCTTGAGGAGCTGAAAATCGAGACCGAAACCGCCGAGCTGCGCCAGATTCCGGCCACGGAAGTGTCGCTGGAAGTTGAGCAGGCCAAGAAGGTGCTGAATCTGATCGACACCATCGAAGACGACGACGACGTGCAAAAGGTCTTCCACAACCTGGAAATGACCGACGAACTGGCAGCCGCGCTCGACGCCTTCCACGACGCCGGCCGCTGGACCGAAGCCGACGCCGAACGCTGGTGGAGCGAACGTGCCGCACCGCCGCAGCGCGAGATCGAACCGGCATTGGCGGTGC
>CAZTEZ010000292.1:2056-4227 GCA_964611815.1 uncultured Bacteroidia bacterium
GAGTAAGCGACACTTGATTCAAACGGCCGCTTTTCATCCAGCAGCCCCCCGATTGGGCAGCTAAGTTTCCGTATTTTTGAAATGGCACCAAATGCCATGGTGTCGTGTTCCGCTACAGCCACTAAGCCCCCAGATCTGAATGGATCCTTATATCACGTTAATATCGCTCAGCCTGTTGGTGATATTATCGTACTTCTTCAACATCGTCGCGAAAAAAATTCGCGTACCATCGGTGTTGCTGCTCATCCTCACGGGGGTGCTCATCAAGTACGGCGTCGACTGGCTGAGTGCTGTGGGCATCACCAGCTTTGACCCTGAGCGCATTTACAGCCGCAACCTACTGACCACCCTCGGGCAGGTCGGTATCATCATGATTGTGCTGGAAGGCGCACTGGATCTAACGCTGCGCAAAAGAAAACGCAAGCTGATTACCAGCTCTTTTTTGGCGGCCTTGTCGATTCTCATCATCTCAACCCTGGCCATCGCCTACGTGATCCAGTACTTCCATGAGGCCACCTTCGTTCAGGGCATCGCCTATGCCATCCCGCTTTCGGTGATGAGCAGTGCGATTGTTATCCCCAGCGTCGGCGGGTTAGACGAAGAGAAAAAGGAGTTCATGGTCTACGAGTCCACGCTCTCGGACATCCTGGGTATCATGTTCTTCAACTTCCTGGTTGTCAGTAAGTCCGATGATTCGTTCGGTACCATCGCCGCGAATATCTCGGTCGATTTGCTCGTAACGCTGCTAATTTCCACTCTGTTCTCATACGGCCTGGTCTATGTTTTCCAGCGCATTAAAACGGACATCAAGCTGTTCCTGATCATCTCGATCCTCACGCTGATGTACGCCGTGGGCAAGATGCTGCACTATTCGTCGCTGGTCATCATCTTCCTGTTCGGCCTCATTCTCAACAACATCCCGGTCTTTTTCCGGGGTCGCTACCTGAAATCGCTGATCAAGCAGAGCGATGCTCGCCCCATCATTCGAGACTTCAAAACAGTCACTATCGAGTCGGCATTCCTCGTTCGGACACTCTTCTTCGTAGTGTTCGGCCTGTCGATTGATCTCACGGTGCTGACTGACCCCCGGGTGCTACTGATTGGCTCGCTCGTTGTGCTCATCATGTACTTTGTGCGATTGATCAACCTGGTGGTGTTCCATAAAGCCAGCAGTATTTTCCCAGAGCTATTTCTCTCGCCGCGCGGCCTGGTGACGATCCTGCTGTACTACATCATCCCCGAGCAGTATCAAATTCCGGAGTTTGGCGAGGGCATCATGTTCTTCGTCATCATCGTGACGGGGCTGATCATGACCGGCGGCTTGATCTTCGCGCGCAAGCAAACTGAAGGCCTCAAAGATTTTGAGCTGGGTTCGAACCCGACTTCCGAGTTTGATCTGAACGTCAACTTCTCGAATAGCTTCCCCAGCATTCCGGACTCTGAATTTGACATCCCGGAGTTTGAAAAAGGACCTTCGGGGTCTGACCGACAAAACCGAGAAGAATGGGATCCCCAAAAGACCGCAGATATTAAAATTGAGCCCGACCGGCCAGACGACATCGAATCGCCCGACCCACCGCAGACGGATGACCCGTTGCGACAGACCGAGGGGCGCGAGATTCCGGACTTGGACGACGTTGACCATAAAGCGGCGGTGCAGCGGCGCGATCAGGATAAACCGCCCGTGCAGAAAGACGAAGACGAGAAGGACGCGGAAGATAAGGCTGCCGAAGCTGAAGACACTGGCACCAGTTCTGATTCAGAACCGGACGAAGATAAAACCTGATTTGCGATCATGAGCAACACCTTCGGACGGCTGTTTCGGCTCACGACCTTCGGCGAATCGCACGGCCCGGCCATCGGCGGGGTGATTGACGGCTGCCCGCCAGGCGTGCCAATTGACCAGGAGGCCATTCAGAAGCAACTCGCACGCCGTCGCCCCGGGCAAAGTGCCCTTACGACCCAGCGCAACGAAGGTGATGAGGTGGAGCTGCTGTCCGGCATTTTTGAAGGCGAAACGACCGGAACGCCCATCGGCTTTCTCATTCGCAACAGCGATGCGCGCTCCAAAGATTACAGCCACTTGAAAGACACCTACCGACCGGGCCATGCTGATTACACCTACACCCAAAAGTATGGCCGGCGCGATTACCGCGGCGGTGGCCGAGCCA
>CAZTEZ010000293.1:0-4224 GCA_964611815.1 uncultured Bacteroidia bacterium
GGCAGCTACAACCGCAGCAGTTCGCCCTCTCGCTCACGCAGCGCATCGCCCAGCCGAGGTGGCAGCCGCTCAAGTGGGTCACGTGGCTCATCGCGCGGTGGTGGCCGTCGACGCTAAGCGCTACAAGGTTTAGGCACACATAACAGCTTAAATCAATGACTTCACCCGTCTGAATTTTGGCACATGAATTGCTTCAAAAGCAGTGAACGCCAATCAGACGGGTGAACTGCTTTCAGCCCACCGGGGTTAAGTCAGCCGCAGCCCTTTGATCATTCACAGCGATACAATCCGCTTTGCCTCCAAACTCAAGATTTCGCCGACTATGAAACAGCTATCCGCTCTCAGTCTCACCTTACTTCTCAGTCTATTCGTAGCGCAATCGCTCAACGCGCAAACGCTCTTCGATTCACAGCGTTTTTCACAATCGCACGGCTTTGGCACGGCGCGCGGCACGGCCATGGGCGGTGCCTTTACGGCCGTTGGTGGCGATATGACCGTGCTCGGCCTCAACCCGGCCGGCCTGAGTATCTACCGCCGCGGCGACTTACAATTCAGCGGTAACTTCCAGACCGCCAATACAGACGCCACCTACATTGACCAAACGGAGGAAGACCTCAACTTCAATTTTGCTGTGCCGAGTGCCGGCTTTGTCATTGCTGGTGAGGGCAAAGGCTCACTCACGTCGTGGGCGTTTGGCATCGGGGTGAATCAGCGCGCGAATTTCAACCGCCATTCGAGCGTTACGGCTTTCAACGAGTTCAATTCGTACAGCGGCGTGCTGGCCAATGTTTTAGATGGCACCCCTGAAGTGGACGCCATTCGCAACGACCTGTTCGCCAACCCGACCTTCCCTGATTTGGGTGGTGATGCCATCCTCGGCTTCAATACCGTGACGGCCTACGACGCGATTGACGGCAGCGTCTGGTACGAAGGCATCGTAAACAATTTCATTGATGCGAACGGCTTTATTGTCGACGGCGAGTACCAGGGCGCGTTTCAGGGCGGGCTGATCGACCAGCGCATTGAACTGCGTGAGAGTGGCAGCCTGAACGACTGGACGCTTGCGTTTTCGGGTAACGTAGATGACAAATTCCATATTGGTTTCGGTGTTAACATCGCCCAAATGCGTTATGAGCGCGACCAAAACGTGATCGAGTTCGACGCTCAGAACCTGTATGACAACGCCCCGAGCTCTGACCTGAGCGTGGCCAATACGAACGTTTCGGGCGCTGATGAGCTGTCGATCCGCAACTTCTACCGCACCAGCGGTGGTGGACTGGGCGCCACGCTAGGCTTCATTGCGCAGCCCGCAGATTTCATGCGCATCGGTGCCAGTATCAAATCGCCCCAAATCATGTGGCTGAACGATGTGTTCTACACAGACATGTATTTCCGCGACGACAACGGCCGCGAAGCCATCACCGAATCGGCCGAGGCGGAGTTCAGCTATCAACACATCTCGCCCTTCCGTGCCAATGCTGGTGTCGCGTTCATCATTAACAAAATGCTCTTACTAAGTGGTGACTTTGAGTTTGTTGACCCTCGCATGGCCAGCTTTGACTCTGACGAAAATACCAACGCTGGCGGTGGCACTAGCTTCAGCGACGTCAATAATAGCATTGAAGACTTCATGCAGCCGCAGTTCAACATTCGCGCCGGTGCCGAGCTCAAGCTCTCAAACTTCTACCTTCGTGGCGGCTTCGGTTACATGAGCAGCCCCTGGGACGACGAGGCCTACTCGAACTACTTCGGCGAAGATGTGGTCGACAACTTCGATCAGGCCAGCTTTATCTACAGCGGTGGTGCGGGCGTGCGTGGCAAATCCGTGTACTTCGATGTCGCCTTCAGCCTGCTGCAAGACACCAACCTCAGCGACGTCTACGCCGACCCCGTGACGAACGTCTACAGCCCGGTGCTGGCTTCTCAACGCAACTTGACGAACGTCGTCTTTACGCTGGGCTTCCGTTTGGGCGGGGGAGGTGACTAAGCGCTGCCTGAATAACTCCGACCCTCTATCCGTTTCACTCAAAGCTTACCACTTAGCTGTAGTCGCGTCAAGCAACTCAAGCTGCTTACTCGCATATTGCAAACACTGACGGTCGTTTGTAATAAAAGTTAATCCTTCATGCAGTGCCTGAGCGAGCATGATGCGGTCGAACGGGTCGCGGTGGATCAATGGCAATTCACGAGTTGTTATCGCATGGTCTGGTTCAATGTATAACGTATTGAATCCTGTGCCAGTTTTGATATCTAAAACGCGATCATCGAAAGTGATTTTGCCAATGGTTTGTTTGATACACATTTCCCATGGCACCATCGTACTAACAAATACTTGAGATGGGTCTTTTGATAGCCGCTCAACTAAACTCGCGTTTAACCTGGCTGGCTCTGACACCCACCAGATGTAAATGTGTGTATCAATTAGGTATGCCATCAGAAATCAATCCCCAACTCTTGAGCAATTCCTTCTGTCCAGTCATCAAACCCATCATTAACCTGTATCTGGCCGGCAAATTTACCTGGTGGCACCACTTGCGTAGTCTCCAAGGGCTTCTGGGAAGCAGAGATTTCAACACTTGATTTACCCTTTCGAGTTACAAGCACAGACTTACCCGCCAGCAATTCTTCGAGCAACTGCTCGAACTGCGCTTTAGCGTCCTCTAAACTGACTTTTTTAAACTTTCCCATACAGGTATAACGTCTAAACTGAGCGAGAAGTTACAAGCACAACGCCAGGCCACTCACATATCCGACGCGTACAGCAGCTCGATGTCCATGAAGTTGTGGCCGTAGAGATCGGCCAGTGCGCGGTGCGTCACGTGTTTGTGGTAGACGTAGATGCCCGTTGTGATGCTCGTCTCGCGGCCGACGGATTGCTTCACGCCGCCGCGTTTGCCCATGCTCAGTAGCATCGGCATCAGGAGGTTCGAGATGACTTTGCTGCCTGTTCGCGCGACCCGCGAGGCAATGTTGGGCACGCAGTAGTGCGTTACGCCTTCGTAGACGAAGTACGGCTTGCGGTGGTCGGTGCGCTTGCTGGTCTCGACGCACCCGCCCTGGTCGATGGCCACGTCGATGATGACCGCGCCTTCCACCATATCGTTGACCATATCTTCTGTGATGACCACCGGCGCGCGCAGGCCTTTGATATACGCCGCACCGATAACGACATCCGCCCATTTGCAGGCTTTATGTAGCGCCGCCTGGCTGCTGATTTCGGTATACACGCGCTGGTTGAGCACGCGTTCAAGCTCGCGCAGTTTGAAGACCTCGATGTCCAGCACCCGCACCGACGCGCCTAGCGCCAGCGCCGTGCGTGCGGCGTTCATACCGACCGTGCCCGCGCCCACAATCGCGACATTCACCGGCGGTACACCCGTGATGCCGCCCATGAGCAGGCCCTTGCCTCCCGCAGGCGCTGCCAGCAGCTCAGCGGCGATGTTAATGCTGCCCACACCGGCAATTTGGCTGACCATTTCGAGAAACGGAATGCTGCCATCTGCCGAGCGGATAAACTCGTAGCCGATGGCCGTTACGCCCTTGCCGACCAGTGTTTCGACGTAATCGGCGGTGATCTGGCCCATATTGACGGCCGAGATGAGCGTCTGCGACTTGCGAATCAGCTCGCACTCGTCCTTTTTGGGCGGCGAGATTTTGGTGATGATATCCGCGCGGTTGTACACCTCCTCTTTTGAGTAGACGATCACCGCGCCGCCGGCTGTGTACTCCTCGTTTGTGAAATTCGAGCCCTCGCCGGCCTTGTGCTCCAGATACACCTCGTGGCCGTTGGCCACCAGCGCCTCAACCGCCTGTGGCGTAAGCGCCACGCGGTTTTCGAGCGGGAAGGGTTCGCGCGGGATGCCGATGCGCAGACTGGTTTTCTGCGTCTGAATCGGCTGCTCTTTCACCATTGTGGAGGTGAGCAGCGAAGGCGCGATCTTGGGCTTTTTGGGGCCGATGGGGTTTCCGGCGTCAGACATAGCAGGCAGCGTTAGGCTGAGGGATCGTCGGTGAGCAGGCGGGACTCCAGGCGCCGTTCGTCGGCACCCGTATGATACAATTTCAGCAATACAGTGCCCTTTGGCAAGAAATCCGCTGCAATTTCGGGCCATTCGATCACACAGCGCTCGCCCGACGCCAGATAGCCCTCAAAATCGATGGCCTCCAGCTCGCCGGCATCTTTCAGGCGGTAGAGGTCGAAGTGGTGCACCGGCCCGCCGGGTG
>CAZTEZ010000294.1:0-4222 GCA_964611815.1 uncultured Bacteroidia bacterium
GGCCGTGCGCTGGACGTGGAAGTGGACCGCCTCAGCGCCGGGCTTTATGTGCTTGACGTACAAACCGCCAACGGTCGCCACACCCAGCGGGTGGTGGTGCGCTAAGCTTTCGCTTTTATTAAAACTGAACGCCGACAGGGTTACCTGTCGGCGTTTTCGTTTGTAAATATTTAATTTGTAAGCCTTATCCTACCACCTCCATCATGTTTCTCCGCTCAAAACTCTTGCTGGCGCTGCTGATGCTGCTGGTTTCGGCCTGCAGCACCGACGAGGCCACCTCTACTGACACCGAGAACGTCGTGCAGCTCGACTGCCGCGATATGTCAACGCTCGACAATTTCAAGAACGGCGACATCATCATCCGCCGCGGCTCGGGCATGATTTCGGACAAAATCATGGAAAACCTCGACGAGGAGATCCCGCTCTCGCACATGGGCCTCATCGCCGAACACAAAGGCCAGATGATGGTGGCCCAAAGCGCCACCCGCGACGACTCGATTTACACGAACGACCTGCACTACGCGACCATCCAGCGGTTCGTGGAGGGCGCGCAAGACTGCTTTTGCTACAGCGTGCGCTACCAGCCCAATGGGGCGTACGAGCCGGAAGTGGGGGCCAAGATCGCTGAGGAGGCGGACAAAATGATCAAAAAAGGCGCGCTCTTCGATTTTGGGTTCGACATGAGCGAGCAAAAGCACATCCACTGCACGGAGTTCATCTGGCTGGCCTACACCCGCGCTTTGAACGAGGACTTCTTCCCGCGCACGACTTTCATCCGCGGTAAGGAGACCATCCCGCTCAACTTCTTCCTCACCGACGAGCGCTATAAGACGATTTATACTCCAGAGGATTTTGGGCGGTAGTGACTAACAAGAAGGCTTTGAAAGGAAAAACAGTTTTTCAAGCCTTTCACATACAGAAAGCAGCTTGAGTGTACTATATGGATTGATTTGTCCAGTCTTCGGCAGTGCCACGAATTCTCAAAATCACTACACGTTCTTCAGCAGCAAAAACATCGTAGAGTACGACATACTTTTTCAAGAGTATCGCTCTTCGGAGTTCTACTCCAACGACCGGCACCTTTTGCCACTGCAGAGGGCTGATAGAGAGCCTGTTCTTCAGGTTATCAAACGCCTTGAGAAAACGGTCTGCTATATCTGAACTGCGGTTCTCTTCAAGCCATATCAGTTCATTGAGATAATCGCGCTCGGCTTCGGGGGAAAGTTCTACATCGTAACCAGCGTCATCCATTCTGCCTTTTCTCGCTCAGTAGACGTTCTGCTTCACGCTTCACTTCTTCCCAGCTTTTGAAGCGTTGGCCGTTGCGGGCTTCTTCAATGCGCTGATGAATAACGCGGGCCTCCTCCTCACTAAAATCCAGAAGTTCAGGATGCTGGCTGGCTTCGGGCTGTTCTTTCAAGGTCGCTCCCCGCGCTTCAAGCCAGGCGCGGACTTCATCTGTGAGCTCTTGCTCATCAATCGTGAGGATATAGTTTTTGCTGCCCATTCTTTAATATAAGAAGAAACCGCTTCGGCTGAATCCCTGGTCTTCATAAAGCTTGACTGAAGTAGCTTTACTCCGCTATCACCGTCAAACTTGGCGTCGTTAGCTCGTTGCTGCGGTTGCCGGCGCGGTCTTCGGCCCAAATCGTGAACTGCACCTGTTCTTGCGAAGCGTTGTCGTCGGCGAGGGGGATGTTCGTCAGCTCCACAGTCACTTCGCCCTGGATAGCGATGCCCTCTTCTGGCGAAAGCTGCTGGATGCGATACGCGTGGGTGATGTCCAGGCGCGGGTCGCGGATGTAGAGGTTGCTGGCGTTGGGGTCGCTGTGGCCCAGGTCGCCATCGCCGTCTTGGTAGCGTAGGCGGAAGGTCACCGGCTGGCCGAGCGCCGTCACGGTGTCGGGATTCATCTCGACAAGCTCCAGGCTGGGCTCGGGCGGCAGCATGGGCTCATCGTCATCCGAACAGCCGGCGACGATTAGGGCGAAGGGCAAAACAGCAAGCAGCGCGAAACGGTAGAACATGGCAGCAGCAATTGAGGGCAAGGCAAGCATTAGTTAACCGGCGTAAAGGCGTTGAAGAACTTCGCATTGAGCGAGGCGTTGTCGTCGGGGTACTCCAGCGGGTCGCTCAGTGCGGGGTCTTGCCCGAAAATGCGGTAGTAGTAAATCTGGTTGACGGTCAGGTTGCCCGTATGGAAACTCACGCGGTGGTAGAAGCGGTAGTCGCCGGGCTCGCCCATGTAGGTGTTCAGGGTTTTGGGGTCGCTTTCGTAGACCATGTCGTAAGTCGGCGCAGTGCCGAAATCGTTGGGGTCTGATGATACTTTGAGCTGCATATTTTGCAGTTCGTTGGGGCTTGCATTGTCGTCTTCCAGCGCAAACCAGAGGTTTAGCCAGCGGTCGCTCACCACCCCGAACGGCGAGTAGGGGTTGGTCTCGTCGCGCAGCGTGTCCACACGATATTCAACAGGGAAGCCACCGAAGCTGGTGTCGATGAAAGCGATCACGGCTTTCACGCGCGGTTGGGTGTTGGGCTGGTTGCTGGTTTGGCCGAACATATCGGGCGCACCGGCGTTGATCCAATCGCGAATCGCCTTCAGCTCGCTGTTGTTCAGCGGGTCGTCGTAGAGTGGCATGCGGCCGAGGTTGGCGTCGCCAGTGGTCACGCGTTCGTAGAGCCAGGAGCCGGGAACGTCGTTGGGCGTCACGCGGTAGTCGAAGGCGTTGTCGGGCGTGTTTTTGATCGTCCCGTGATACACCAGCGAGGTGTAAGAACTGGCGGGCGTTCGGAAATCCGGCTCGAAGCTACCGTCGTGGCAGGCCGGGGTGGCGCACTTCTGCTCAAAGATGTACTTGTGCAAACCCACGATGGTGGCCGAATCGGGGGGCGGGGCGTTGGTGTCTTCCGGGCGCTCGATGCTGTCGAAAGGGTTGTCAGGCTGCACGCTTTCGGTCGTGCAGGCGGCAATCACCAGCACAAAGGCCAGTGGAAACAAGTAGGCGAGTTTGGTGTAGCGCATCATTCTTGAATCTATCCTGAAAATCAAACGAGGGCCTCACTGAGCACGCGGCCATTGATAATGCTGCCAGGCAGTTCGGTGTCGAAGCCCAGCAGGTTGGCGATGGTCGGCACAATGTCGATGCTCTCGCCCGTCACGTCATCGATCACCTGGTTTTGGCGCACGACGTTGCTCGGCCCCAGCACCATACAGAAGATCTCACGCGAGGTGGCATCGCTGGTGTGGTCGTTGGCCTCGCGTCCGTAAACGTCGTACAGACCGTTGCCTTGCAGGTTGCGGCCGTGCTCAGGCGCGATGATCAGCACCGTGTCGTCGGCCAGCCCGGGTGTGCTCTGGATGGTGTTCCAGAAGTGACCCACACAGTAGTCGGCGATCATCATATTGTTCATGTAGGCCGTGAAATCGCGGTGGGCGACGTCAGAAGCGGTCATGTTTAGCACCGTGAGCTCCGGCTGGAACTGCTGCAACAGGCGCTCGGCCCAGTACACGGTGTAGATATCGCCGTTGATCTGGTTCAGCGGGAAGCCCAGCGGGTCGTTGAACTGCCCGCTTTTCATAAAGTCGAAGCTCTCTTGCACGAACTGCTTCAGTTGTTCGGCGTCTTCGGGGGTGTTCACCACTCCGAACTGGTCGCTGAAGCCGGTGGCGGTGTCGAAATTCTTGTTCAGAAACTGGCGCACTTGGCTGGCACGGGCGCGTTCTTCTTCGTGGAAGAACTTGGGGTCGCCCAAGTACTCAAAGCCGTCGGGGCCAAAGAAGGTCGTCGGTGAGATGAAGTTGGCGGCGTATTGCGGGCCATAGCCGGGGTAGCGGCTGTAGTTGAGCGCCGGGTAGGGCCCCAGGGTGTCCGAAATCCACCACGCGTTCAGCGGAGTGTCGTTCGGGGAGTTGTGTTTGCGGTAGTACTCAAACACCGTCGGGAACTCCGGCGGTTGGCGCAAATTGAGGCCGGTGTTCGTGTAAACGCCCGTCATGGCAACCGTGTGGCCGTTGAAGTGGCCCGTCGGCCCCTGTGCATAGCGGAAGTTGCGGTAGAGCGTACCGAAATTCTGCAGCGGCTGTTGGTTGAGCGTGGGCGTCGTGCGCAGACCCTCAGCATCAGATTTCGTGCCGTTCAGCAGATACGGGAACAGGTTGCCCAGGTCCTGCTGTACAGATTCGATGTTGCGAATACCACCGGCGAGCATACAGAACACC
>CAZTEZ010000295.1:0-1622 GCA_964611815.1 uncultured Bacteroidia bacterium
GTCTTCAGCGAAACGAAAACCGAGCTGGCGAAAGTCGAAGAGGTGTGGCCCTTCGCGCTGATGTACGATACGAAAAAAGAGCGCCTGGTCTTTGCCGCCATGCCAAACGTGCCGTTTCGTCCGGGCGTGCGCCCGCAACCCTCCGAGCTAAAAGTGCTGGAACTGAAAGGCTATGCAGCAAAACCGCTGATGAAGCTGCCCGCCCCGCTGAAAGTGCTCCCGCCCTACAGCTACGAGTTTTACGCGCCGATTTTCCTGAACGACAACCGGCTGTTCATCCTCAAAAACGACGAGCTGCAGCCCACCCGCGACTTCAAAGCGCCCTTCGCGCCCGTGATGGCCGTGGCGCAGGCGCACAACGGGGGGCAATTCGCGTTCGGCGATGCGTCTGGATTTATCGCCATCGGCAGCCTTGTAGAAACTCGGCCGGGTATTCGCGCTCATATCAAGACGTTCGTCCGTGCAGGCACCGACGGCCACTATGTGGCGATCAATCGCGAGGGGGCAGTGGGGCACCCGATTGAGCCCGACCATTTTCAGGTCGTCGAGGACAACCAGATCAAAGGCATCATCGCTCCGGCCGAGGCGGGCACAAAGCTGGTCCCGGATGCTTTCATCGGCGATTTACCGACCCTGCCCCTGCGTGGGCCAGCCCCCGAACCCCGCTTCGGCAGCGAACACCCGGCCAAGGCGCACATCGTGCTCATCGGCGACGAAACCCAGGCTGCGACTGTCGAACGCAGCTTCAGTCGGCTGCTGGGTGGCAGCATGCCGGTGGCAGTCTCCAGTGTGCGCGGCACGGCGATTTCAGACTTGGGTGCCAAGCTCTCGCCCGGGCCGAACAAGCTCACGATTGTCTACTTCACCGACCTGCAGTCGCTGCCAGAGGGCGCGTTAAGCACCGCCATTGCGATCCTGAACGACAAGCTCAACCCTGCCGACCAACCCACCATCGTGATGGCCGAAAGCATGGCCGGGCCGGTGTATAATCCGCGTGCCACTACTGCTGCGGCGCCTTTGGTCGAGTACATCTTACAGCACAACCTGCTGGGCGTGGTGCTCGAAACCGGCGCTTTCAGCCCGCTACTCAAATGGATCTACGACGCGCCCGGCACCAAAAAGTTCGACCGCGATTACAACGGCCAAATCACCCTGGCGGAGTTCGAGGACTACCTCCACCGCATGACCCGCCTCTCGCGCTCCGAAAAAGTGCGCCTGCTCACCCCCCAAACCCGGAATGGCGACGAGCGGGTGCTGATGAAGTACAAGGAGTGAAGTCAGAACTTTAAGGAACAACTTTGATCGGTACCGTCATCATTCCAGCTATAAACAATTGCGTCGTCTCGACCTTATGGAGAGACCAGAGAGGATAGTAGGTGCAACAGCTCGGATCTCTCCACAAGGTCGAGATGACGCCTCTCGGCGTTTGATCAGACTTTTGCTCTATAACTTCTAGACAATCCTTCCTCATCCAGAAAATCCTGGTTCACCCCAACAAAAAAGCCCCACCAGCGGTGAGGCTTTTAGCTTTTCAGTAGTACCCGGAGCCGGGGTCGAACCGGCATGGACTAATGTCCACTGGTGTTTGAGACCAGCGCGTCTACCAATTCCGCCATCCGGGC
>CAZTEZ010000295.1:1722-4205 GCA_964611815.1 uncultured Bacteroidia bacterium
ACTAATGTCCACTGGTGTTTGAGACCAGCGCGTCTACCAATTCCGCCATCCGGGCAAGTCAACTGATTTCACGACGACTTAGTCGTCATCGGGGTCTGCAAAATTAGCCAGTTTCTCCTGCATGCGCAACAAGTAGCGGCGCTCAAAAAAGGGCGGCAGTGCTTTTTTCAGGGCGGCGTCTTTGGCGTCGCTGTCATCGGCGGCATCGAAATCTTGCATGGCAGCATCAATGGCTTGGTTGCGTTCGGCGAGCAGCGTCTCGAGGGTGCGCGAGAACTCCGCCGCGCCCGTCTCGTCTTCGCTCATTAGTACCTCTTCGAGCGCCATGTTGTGGTCCATCATCTCCATCAAAAACTCCTGCGAGAGCTTCTGCTGGTCGGCGATCTGGCCATCCGGCTCCAACAGCTCATATTTATGGAAAAGATGCAGCAGCCGCGTCTGTGGGTTGCTCAGGTGCTTGTAGGCGTTGTTCACCTGGCTGAACAGCAGCATGGCCTTCTGCTGTTCATCGGGGTCAGCCTGTTTGAAATCAGGGTGGTGCTGCTTCGAGAGCTTCAGGTAGCTGGCTTTCAGCTGTTTTTCGTCAAGATGATATTCCTCGTTCAGCTGCAGAATACGGTAGTGATCGTCCATTGACACAGGATTTGTATGTGCTACAACACGGAGAGCAGAATGGTTTGCCAAACCTATTCCACCACGGCTTTAAAGCTGATGTCCAGGCTCTGCACCTGGTGCGTGAGCGCGCCCATCGAGATAAAGTCCACGCCCGACTCAGCAAACTCGCGGGCGTTTTCCGGCTTGATGCCCCCGCTGGCCTCGGTTTCGCAGCGCCCGTCGATGAGCTTGACGGCTTCTTTCAGCTGCACGGGCGGCATGTTATCAAGTAAGATGCGATCGACCACGCCCGTCTCCACGGCCTGCTGCACCTCATCGAGGGTACGGGTCTCAACCTCGATTTTGAGATTGAGGCTGTGCAGCGTCAAATACGCGTTCACCTTTTCGATGGCCGGGACGATGCCGCCGGCAAAGTCAACGTGGTTGTCTTTGATCATCACCATATCGAATAGCCCGAACCGGTGGTTGGTGCCGCCGCCGATTTGCACGGCCCACTTTTCGAGGTGCCGAAACAGCGGGGTGGTCTTGCGGGTGTCGAGCAGTCGGCAGTTCGTGCCCTCCAGGTTGTCGACCACCTGGCGGGTGGCGGTTGCGATGCCACTCATGCGCTGCATGACGTTCAGCATCAGGCGCTCGTGGGTGAGCAGGGTGCGCATGGGCGCTTTGACACGAAAGGGCTCATCGCCGGGTTGGATACGCGCACCGTCCGGGATGTCTACTAGAATAGACGATTCGGCGTATACTTTTTTAAACAAGTGTTGAGCAAATGCTACACCGGCCAGCACGCCCGTGTCTTTCACCTTGCAAACTGCCTCGCCCATAACGCTATCGTCGAAGATGGCGTTGGTGGTGTGGTCGCCGGTGGCGATGTCTTCGCGCAGGGCGGCATCAATGAAGGCGTCGAGGACGGCAGGTTGCGGCGGAATCTGGTGAAACATGGTGGCGATTGTAGGCTTGATTGGCAAGGTAAGAAAGCGCGGGCGAAATATCAGCGGCCCAGACTGCAGAACACAAAACGGTCTCCTGTTGTCAGGAGACCGCTTTTACACACAACAAAACCGGTCATAAGCGTTGCTCTGGCTAGTTTTTGAGTAAGCATTTGCTAGCGAAAGCGCCGGTTGATTCAGTGGTCGTCAGTTATCGCTATCGAACCTGATTTGGTCGATTTTGTAACCGTCGCCGAATTTTTTGATGAAGATGTTCGTGTCGAACGTACCCTTGTTGCTGATGTACGTCCCCATAATGTAGTGCGAGCTTTCGGCCGAGCCTTTGTGCATCACGTTGAACTCTTTGATGGGGTAGCTCATGAAGAACTGCTTCAAAATGAAGACCGTCTGGTTGGCATCGTGACCGCCATTGGCATTGGGCGGCACACTGATATCCACACGTTTGTTCAGCAGCTTGCCCAAGGCATCGGCGTCGCCAGCACGCACGGCTTTGATGGCTTTTTCCTGCGCATCTGAAGCCGACTGGGCACTGATGCTGGCAGGCTGCAGCAGGCTCAGCAGCACGAAAAAGAGCGATATGGTCAGGATGTGTTTCATTATGGTATAGCTTAATCAGAAACTGTGCCAAAATACAAAACATGCTCTGGCGACTCATAGCTGGCAAGTAAGAGCTTTCCGTGATTGCCCCGTTTTCCACCGTATTATCCGCAGGGAATGTGGAAAATTCGTAATTTCACGCATTAGATTCTGCTAAGCTGCTATGGCACAAAACGATCGCATTACCCCCCGCCCCATCGCCGAAGAAATGAAGTCGGCCTACATCGACTATTCGATGTCCGTCATTGTTTCGCGTGCACTGCCTGATGTCCGAGACGGCCTCAAGCCCGTGCACCGCCGCGTGCTCTACGGCATGAGTGGCCT
>CAZTEZ010000296.1:0-4192 GCA_964611815.1 uncultured Bacteroidia bacterium
ATCCTGCTCTTCGAGCCCTACCTCTTCGAGCCGCGCGCCGAGGACGACGAGCAGCTGGACTTCACGGAGGCGCTGCGGTGGTGCTACACGGCCATCACCCGCGCGAAAGCGGGGCTGGTGCTCTTCCGCCCGCCGGGCAAATAGGCACATCAAATTTATGTTGCTTGACAACAAACAGATTAATGCATATTTTTAGAGGATAATGAAAAAAATAGTTTTATTCAACCATAAAGGTGGGGTGAGCAAAACTACCACTAGTTTCCACTTGGCTTGGATGCTCTCAACTTTGGGTAAGAAAGTCTGTATGGTAGATGCGGACTCACAAACTAATTTGACCGGTTTGACCCTCGGAGACGACTTCGACAAATATTTTTTAGAAAGAGGAGGCTCTGAAAATGATATATTAGCCAGCGTCTCTCCAGTCTTTGAGAATAAGCCAGAGGCTATTAAAAGCCCAAATTTATATGAAGTAAACGATAACCTATTTCTATTAGCAGGTAATCCTGAATTTACACGTTATGAAAGGGTTTTGAACTTGGCAATATCCACTAACGCAGGGTTTTCCGCTCTAAACAACGTGCCAGGGTCATTCGATAATTTGTTTTTGAGGATCAATGAGGAATACAGCATAGATGTATTTATAATTGATTTAAATCCAAGTTTAAGCTCTCTCAATCACGTCCTTTTCTCCACTTGTGATTATTTTTTGACACCTACAAACCCGGATGTTTTCTCTACAATGGCTCTTAAAACATTGTCCAATACCATCCCGATGTGGGTCGAATCAATGAGAAAGGTCAAAGACGCAACAGGAGAAGTTACTTATCCTTTGGGAAAAATTGATCCTAAATTTTTGGGGTTGATTATTCAAAGGTTTAACATACGAGGAGGAAAGCCTACAAATCCTTATCAAGGTACTATTGACAATCTGAAAACAACACTTACCGAAACCTTTGTTCCGAAACTAAAAGAGGCTGGTTTTTTGATCCCTTCGATAAACTACGAAAATGAACCATATACATCACCTTACGTTTTAGCTGAAGTTCCAGATTTTCAGTCAATTGGTGCAAAGCATCATAGTTATAATTTACCAATTTTTGAGTTGACCGATGAACATTTAGGTGTAACCGGACCACCTCTGACGCAAATGCAGCAAAAGCGCGAAGTGTTTCGTGAACTTTACCATGACATGTCTTCATTAATAGCATGCCTGGTTTGAGATGTTTTTTAACCCTCAATACAATTATTCTACATCACAAACTAGACTTCGTCAGTTATTAACTCTATATGAAGATACCAATAAGCTTTCTGGTGTTTATGATGATGTTAGCAGGCAAGATATACTTCGATCGTGCTTAGCTTATCAGATATCTGCGTTCGATAAGTATATTCATGAAGCAGTATCAATTGCTATCATTGAATTTTTTATTAAAAAAGCGACAGCCCACGAATCTTCTCAACGAATTTCCCATACCCGCAAAATTATTTAATGCTGACAGGAATCCCATCGATTCTGATTTTTCGCTACATATTTATACACACTTTAAAAATACTTCATTTCAAAAGGCTGATGTAATAGCCAAAGGTCTTAAGTACCTGACTGATTCCGATCATGTCTGGCAGGAATTGCACGCTCAGTGCTCATTTGGTTATTCTAATTTTAGTAAGGAAACAGACCTTCGTAATAGAATTAACAGATATGTAGATAGAAGAAATTCGATAGTACATGAGGCAGATCTTCACCCCGTTCATCAGACAATAACACCACTAACCTCCGATGAAATAAATCAAATGTTTGATGTATATGACACCTTAGAGTGTTATATATCAGGCAATTGGTTGTAGTGGGCATTGAATAGAGCAAGTATATGTTTTTGGAGTAACTAGCATTGATTCATTTTGGTTTAAATGTGCTCATTTTTTATAAAAGCCTGTGAATCACTATTGATAATAAATTTTGCTAGCCCCCCTCAAAACTGCCCCAACCGCACGTTCGCCTGAATAAACGGGCTGCTTAGCCCGGGGAAGCCCTCCGGCAGGGCGAGCTCGCCGGCGATGCGGTAGCCCGCGCCGAGCGAAAAGCGCGCGTAGTAGCTCAGCGGGAACTCGATGCTGACAGTGGGTGTGGCGACGAAACTGCCCGAGCGGTAGTCGACATCCGCGTCGATGTTGCGCCAGTGAACGCGCGTGAAGCCCAAGCGGGTGCCAAGCAGCAGCCGCACACGGTCGGCACCGATGGGTGAGAAGGTGAACCAGCCGCCAAAGCTGCTCAAGCGCAGGCCGTAGTCGAGCGGCTCGCCATCGTTGGGCGGGGCGTCGAGGGTGGTCTCGAAATCCTGCGAAATCAGCCCGCTGGCATAGCCGCCGACGTAGATGTGGTCGCGAAACAGCGCACCCGCCCCAAAGCCCAGCTGCGTGCCGGTGAATTGCTCGGGCAGGCCAATTTCGATATACGGCGCCGCCCACACCCCGACGTAGTTTTTCGCACCGGGGCAAAAGTTCGGGTTCTTGTTGTTGCGCCCCTGGCCGAGCACGAGTAGTGGGCTCAGCACGAAGAGCGTTAATATGAACGTTCGCAAAGACATCTGGTTTAAAGTACGTAATTTTATTGAAGATGGTTTGACCTGCTGCTGACCCCGCCCAAACTGGGTCTGGTATGCGTTTTGCAGGAGGTCGGTGGCGAACCCACCCCTGTCTTTCGATAAGACGACTGCTGAATGATTGCCGAATGATTGCCGAAGAGATGAAACACCCCCTGACAACCTCCGTATCGCGCGTTTTACTGAGCGGCGTGTTGAGCGCGCTGAGCGTATTGCTATTTGCCCCCCTCGCCGCCCAAACGGACACCACCGCCACCGAAGCCCCCTCCACAACAGCGCCCGCCACCGACGAAATGGAAGGCGAATCGCGGGTGGTCGTCGTGGCGTTTCCGTTGGCGCTGGTGAAAGGCACGACCTACTTCCCGACGCTCTCGGACACCAGCCGGATGCGCAACAACCGGCTGATGCTGCGCCAGGGCCTCGCGCAGTTTGCGCTGCGGTCGACGCTCGAGCAGAAGCACCATTTCAGCCGCCGGTCGAGCTACAACCCGCAGATGTCGTACGACGAAGGCTATCAGAACAAAAGCCTGCGCTATTTGCTCGAAAAGGGCCGCAACACCTACACCGGCCCCGGCCCCAACGACAACCGCGATCTCACTGAGAACGAGTGGCGCGAGCTCGGCCTGCTCTTTGCCGACAGCAATATGGTGGTCATCGCCGTCAGCTTTCTGATCGACGACACCGACGACGACGGTGAGGTGGAGTTGGGAGCCTTGGCGCTGCACTTCCCGATTACCGACAAGCCGCACAGCGTGACTTATGCGTCTTATACGCTGGATTTCAATATGTTCGTCGCGCACTTCAACGAGGAGTATTATCACAAACCGGAGTTCAAGCAGCTGCCTAAGAGTGCGCTGGACTGGCTCGATAAGTTCTACGGCCTCGCGATTTGGTTCGACGAAGAAAAGACGACTAAGGCCATCAACCGCCACCGTCTGGTGCCGATGCTGCGCCAAGCGAAGTACCGCCAGCTGCTCTACGAATGCGGGGTGGAATGCCCGGATTTGCCCAGCATTAAAGACCTGAAAGCGGAGTGAGGCAGCCAGAGTCGCAGGGAATTGTTCCCGGAAAGCCTGCGTGTTATCTTCGGGCAATGCGACGACTTCTGCTGCTCTTTGTCCTATCGACACCGCTTCTGACTATCGCCCAAAGCCCGTGGGCGACGAGCGTGGTCGACTACCAGTTTGGCACGACGCAAACGCACGGGCAGTCGCCGGATGTGTTTCCGGACAATGTGCTGGGGCCGGTGACGGCGGTCGTCAGCGAACAAGCACCGGCGAATACGGAAGATGAGGTCGTTTCGCTGGGGCGCGATGGTTGGATTACGCTCGCCTTCGATGCGCCCATCGAAGACTGGCCGGGGCCGGATTTCACGGTCTTCGAAAACCCCTTCTTTTACGGCAACAATTTCGTGTTTGACGAGTGGCTGAAGGTGGAAGTGAGCATCGACGGCAGCACCTTCGTGGCGTTTCCGCATGACACCCTGACCGGTGCCGGCATGGCCGGTCGCACCCCCACGCAATCGGGCGCGCCCACCGCCAACGATCCCGCCACTGCCGGTGGCGATGCCTTCGACCTCGCCGAGCTGGGCC
>CAZTEZ010000297.1:0-1814 GCA_964611815.1 uncultured Bacteroidia bacterium
CGAAGGGCCACACCTCTTCGACTTTCGCCAGCTCGGTTTTCGTTTCGCTGAAGACCTTCAGCACGTAATCGTCGTAGAGCACCGCCACGCGGTTGCCACTCAATGCACGCACCTGCAGGATGCCCTGCTCGTCTGAGGCCGGGATTTTATAATCGGCCGAATTGGCCCCCAGACGCGACTGCACCAGCTCGCCTTCGGTGCCCATCACGAAGCGGGTGCCGTCGGGGAAAAGCTGCGGATTTTCGATCCACTCGTCTGTCCCGATTTTGAACACCGGGTTGAGCCACGGCCAATCGGCGAGCTGCAGCTTGGTGTTGTCGCCATGCAGCAGCACGCGGTCGTTGGCCACCGAAAAGCTGTTGAAATTGAAGTCGAACGGCATGTGCTGGCGGTGCGCCACCACACCCGGCTGGTCGAGCTCGAATAGCGCGAGGTAGTCGCCATAGGTCGCCAAGAGCACGGGGTCGGTAGGGTGGAAGGCCAGCTGCTTCACCAGGCGGCGGGTTTGGTAAAGCTCCTGCTCTAGAGAGCGCGTTTCGAGGTTCCAGATGTGAATGCGATCCGCTTTGGCGTTCAGAGTGGCGAGGCGCGTGTCGTTATTGAAGAAATGGCCGTAGCGGATATTTGCATCGGTGCGGATCTCGTATTGTTTCGCCTGCTTGCCATTACCAACGAATCCCAAACCCTCGGGTGCGCCATATAGAATGGTCTCTGCATTTTCCGAAAGCGCCACCGCCTGGCTGGCCAGGCCATAATCTGAGAAAAAACTTTTGCCGCCCGAAAGGTCCTCCAGGCTATAGAACCGGCTGTTGTCGTCGCCCTCTTTAGTGATGACTTTCTCGTTGTCGGCAACGGTCTGCAGCAGCTTCTGTTCTGTTTCGGTGCTCGCAATCAGGGTGTTGTTGGGGATGGCGAACACGGCGATGCCACTGCCCAGACCCGCCGAAGAGGCGACCAAACGCGTGCCGTCGGGTGTGGGGTACAGTTCGGTTGTTTTGCCGACCAGGACATCTGGCAAGGTGATGGTGCCCTGGGGGAGCAGATTCGCATCGAAGATGTGTATCTGCTGCTCAACGGCCAGATAGACACGATTGCCCGCAGTGTTGAGCGCGTAAGTCGGCATCTGCCCGCCAGCTTTACTAAGTTTGACTGACGCACTTTTGCCAGAAGTGCTGTGATTCAGCACCAGCGCCTGATCGCCCATTGTCACGTAAACCAGCGCGTTGTTGGGGAGCATCGCCACGTGCAGGCGACCTTTCTGAGGAATGGCGATACCCGGAATAATACGCAACGTGCGCCAGTTGTCGGTCTCGCGCAAGTGCAAACTGCGGTCTTCGCCGAGCGAGGCCATCAGCCGGCCGTCGCTGGAAAAGTGCAGCTCGCGGACATCGTCGGCATGGCCAAAGTTGTGCGTAAATGGCTGTGCAATGCAGGTTTGTACAAAAACCAGCGAAACAACAAAGAGTAGCAAAGGCGGTCGCAAGAGAAATGGCATAGGTGCGAATATAACGTTGATTTCCGTTAGTTTTGTCTGCAGCTACAGGAAGCTCTCACGCTGCACACTTTAAAGCGGCTTCCTGCGTTTGTACGATTGTACCGCCTGCCCACACGATTCTAACCGCCTATGCGATTCTGCCTGCTGCTCATTCCACTTTTGTTTCCGCTGCTGCTATCGGCGCAAATCGGCGGGCGCTATGCCTACGAATTTTTGCGCAACGCGCCGTCGGCACGCTTGTTGAGTCTCGGTGGCACGCAGATCACGCAGCAGGGCGATGACCCGCTCCGGCCCGCCGGAGAGGTACTCGTGGTACGTG
>CAZTEZ010000297.1:1824-4189 GCA_964611815.1 uncultured Bacteroidia bacterium
ATGGTGCTGGCCAACCCGGCTCTGGCGAACCCCAAGATGCACACTGGCCTGGCGCTCAGCGTTGCGCCGTATCTGGCCGGCATCGTTAACGGCTCGGCGCTGTATGTGCATGATGTCGATAACGTCGGCACGTTTTTCGGCGGGCTGGAGTACCAAAGCTACGGCGAGCTGAACGGTTACGACGAGTTCGGCAACCCCACGACCAACTTCAACCCCATCGACCTGGCGTTTGCAGCCGGGGCGGCCCGCGCGTTCGGCGATTTGCACTTCGGCAGCAGCCTGCGCGTCATTCACTCGAATTTGGGGCAGGCGACTTCCACGGGCATGGCCATCGACTTCGGCGGGCTGTGGTACAAAGAAGATATCGACCTGGGAGTCGGATTGGCGCTGCGCAACATCGGCGTGCAGTTCACGACCTACAACGACGCTGGCAACCGAGCGCCCCTGCCACTTGACGTGCAGCTTGGGGTGTCTTATCGTGTGCCCAAAGCGCCTTTCCGACTGTCGCTGGTGGCGCACAATCTGAACAACCCGACGCTCGCCTTTCTCGATCCCGACCGTGAGCAGGAAGTCGACCTCGCTGGCAACCCGATTGAAGAAGAGATTTCGGTCGCCGACCAGATTTTCCGCCATACGATTTGGGGCGTGGAGTTTTTGCTGGGCGAACACATCCGCGCGCGCTTTGCGTACAACCACCAGCGCCGTCGCGAAATGCAGTCGCAGAACGTCGGCGGTGGCTTCTCAGGCTTCTCGCTGGGGGCTGGGCTGAAAGTCTGGCGCTTACGCGTCGACTACGGCTTTGCCAGCTTCTTCCGCCAGGGTGGGGCGCACCAGATTTCGCTGGCCACCAACATCTCTGCCTTCACCGGCAAAGGCGACAGCAACAACTAAGCGGCCCGATGACCTACGATATCGCCATCATTGGCGCTGGGGCGGTGGGCGCAGCCACGGCCCACAAGCTGCTGAAGGCTGAGCCTTCGCTGAACATCGTCGTGCTCGACAAAGAAAATGAAGTCGCAGCCCACCAGACCGGCCACAACTCCGGTGTCATTCATTCCGGCATTTATTACAAACCCGGTTCGAAAAAAGCGCTGACCTGCAAAAGTGGGCGCGAACAGCTAGTGGCGTTTGCCCAGGACTACGACGTGCCGCATGAGGTGTGCGGCAAAATCATCGTGGCGACCCGAGAGGATGAGCTCGATACGCTGCAAACAATTTACGACCGTGGTATCGAAAACGGCCTGCCGGACAGCACATTCGTTGCTGGCGAAGACATCCCGCGGTACGAACCGCATTGCCGAGGCCTCCGCGCCATACACGTGCCCTACACCGGCATCATCGACTATCCCGCGCTGGTGGCTCGGCTGCTGGAACGCGTGCGGACAATGGGCGGCGAGGTGCGCCACGGTTTCGGGGTGCAGGAGTTGGTGTACAACGATTCGAACTATTTGCTGAAAGCAGATGGACAGACGGTCCGCGCCCCCCGAATCATCGCCTGTGCGGGGCTGCAAGCCGACCGCATCGCCCGGCGCGACGGCCTGCGCCCGAAGATGCGCATCGTGCCCTTCCGCGGCGATTACTACGACCTTACCCCGGCTGCACGCCAAAAAGTGCGCAACCTGATTTATCCCGTGCCCCGGCCCGAGCTGCCATTTCTCGGCGTGCATTTTACGCGTATGGTCAGCGGCGAAGTCGAGTGCGGGCCCAACGCCGTGTTCTCCTTCGCCCGCGAGGGCTACAGCAAAACCAGCTTCAACGCCCGCGATACGGCCGATGCATTGGGCTACGGCGGCACCTGGCGGCTGTTTGCGTCCCATTTTGCGTATGGCCTGAAAGAATACCAGCGGGCATTTTCGAAGGCGGCGTTTCTGAAGCAACTGCAAGGGCTGATTCCAGATTTGCAAGCCGGTGATATTCAGCCCGGTCGCTGCGGCATTCGTGCACAAGCGCTGGGGCCCGACGGAAAATTGCTGGATGATTTCTACCTTGCAACTACCGACCGCAGTGTGCACGTGCTGAACGCGCCCTCGCCCGCCGCTACGGCTTGCCTGGCGATCGCCGACGAGATTGTGCAGCATGCCTGCACGCAGTTTGGTCTGTCTACTGCCAACGAAACGAATGTCTGAAACGCCCATCGCCCCCGAAAAGCTGCTGCCGATTTACGGCAAGCTTTACCTCGTGGGGCGCACTCAGCAGAGCGATCGCCCTAAGAGCGAAACTCGCGCAGGCAGCGAAGCGCATGAGGCCCCAACACCCGAACCCAAACAGCCCGCCGCCACACAAACTGTGCAGCCGCAGTCGCCAACTGAGCCTGCCAAAGCGGAACCGAAACCCCAGCTAACGGCTCAACAACAGCAGCCCAAAG
>CAZTEZ010000298.1:0-4184 GCA_964611815.1 uncultured Bacteroidia bacterium
GGTAGTCCTCCAGCCGGTCGTGGTTCATTTGCCCCCCAGCCGCCAGCAGGCCGATGGCGATGCCCAAATCATAGGCCGAGCCCTCTTTGCGCACATCGGCGGGGGCCATGTTGATCGTCACGCGCCCGCGGGGGTACTCGAAACCGGTGTTGCGCAGGGCGGCTTCCACACGCTCTTTGCTCTCGCGCACGGCGTTGTCGGGCAGGCCCACGATCGCAAACGCCGGCAGCCCACCGCTGATGTTCACCTCCACGGTGATGGTCAGCGCATCAACCCCTTCGAGGGCGCATCCGTAGGTTTTGACGAGCATAATGGCGCGGCGCAGTTGTGGTTTCTAGCCGTTGAAAACAACGAATTGCGCTAAAGGTACGGCATTTTAGGGGGAATATTTACCCCCTACGCCAGTGGCCAAAACACTTGAGCTGGTTGAACAGGGGTCTGCAAAGCCTATCACCCTAATTAATAAGCATGTCGGCTAGGCCGATTAGTGGCAGAAAATTGAAAATGAATGCGATTATGGGCATCGTTCGACCGAGTTTCAAAGGTCTGATGGCCTTCTTTTCATATCCTTGAGCTTTGGCCTTTTTTACGGCAGAATTGGCTACTGCTATGCCTACCAGGCTCAGTATAAAAACTAAAATCGGAGAAAACCCCAGGAAAAATAATAAGCCCAATACAATATCAGAACTGGTACGTGGCTGTTCCGCTAGAACAAATAGTGCAAGCAAAGACAGGATGAGCGAGATCCAGCCAAGTATGGGTGCACCTGATTTCAACTTTTTCTTGGGTTGCTTGGGTGTTGGCGCTTCCGTGTGGGGTAAGGGTTTGTCAGACATAGTAGAGGGCTTATTGGCGCTTAATTTTAGTAAAGTTACCAAAGATTCCGGACTTTCACGATTTGCATCCCGCTCACTCCCCCGTCGCGTGAATCCAGCTCATCATACCGATCGAAAACAGCACCAGCGCGATGCCCGGCAGCTGAATCCACTTGAAAGGTTCGCCCAGCAGAAAATACGAGAGCGTAATCGCACTCAGCGCCATCACGGACATGAAGCCCGCGGCGGTGCTACCACTTGCGCGCTCCAGCCCGGAGTACCAGAGCGCCGAACCCACCGCCAGCGTGACAATGCCCCACCACAGCAGGGCACTCCAGCCCTGCCATTGCAACGCACTGAAGTCCAGTTGGCTGACATCGATAAATAGCAAGCCTGCAAACAAGGGCAGCGATAACACACAGGCCATAAACGTGACGAACATCGGCGGCAGGTCTTCGGTCGATTTCTTGCCCAACAGCGTGTAGCTCGCCTCGCAACTGATGGCCAGCAGCACCAGTCCAATGCCCAGGAAGAAGTGCTCGCTTTCGTCGGGTTGGAACTGGCTGCGGAAGACGTTCACGAAAATGATCCCGCCGACGCCGGCAAGCACTGCAACCACCTTTCGCCAGCCAAAACGGTCGCCCAAAAACAGCCAGGCGCCCATTGCTGTAAGTGCAGGCGTAAACGCCATGACGATGCTTCCGGCCACCCCGCTGATGAACTGCATCCCGTAAATCAAAAACAGCGTGACCCCCGCCATGCCAAATGCTGCAATCAGCGAGAGGTCACGCCATTGCGGTTCTGAGAGGCGGCGGATGTTCTGCTTCAGTTCTTTCGCGACGAAGGGCAGCAGCGCGAGGGTTGTCAACAACACCCGGAAGAATGAGGCCGTAAAGACGGGCCACCTTTCGCCGACGAGTTTACTGACGGGCGATGCGCTACCGAACAGCGCCATCCCGAAAAACAGCAGCAGTATGCCGCCAATGCGCTTAGACATGCATCCTGTTTAGGACTGAAAATCTCGACTGCTTAGCCTAGTTCTTTTGGTGCATCAATTAGCGAAACGTGCCAGCGTGCTTCTTTCCAATCGCCGTCGATGAGTTTCCAAACGATGGTCGCCACACAGCCGAAGTCGTGCGTCTGGTCGTTCAGGTGTAGGTGCTGGTCGAACTCTACGACCGTCATCGTCAGCTCGCTGCCGGGCAAAACGTCGTATTTCGTGATCGTGGTTGTCGTTTTTGCACCCATGGCTTTCAGCTTCTGAAAAAGCGTTTGAAACCACTGTTCCCACTCGGTACGGGTGCGGATCATCACGTTCTTGCCTTCGGGGTCGAGGTCGACGATACCGAAGTCGTCGTCGCACAGGGCGGCGAGGTCATCGAAGTTGTGGGTACTGACGTATGAAAACAGCCGCTGGGTGTGTTCGAGCAGCGGAGCCTTAAGATCGATGTTATCGGCGCATCGTACGCCTTTGAGTTGGGTGGGATTTGACATAGTTGTTCGGGTTAAGTTCAAGCTTGGAATATCGATGATAACGAAAAAAAATGGGTCTTCGATAACCGAAGACCCATTCTTGAAATAATCAGAGGTGATCTGAAGAATTTTGTTTCAAGCCTTATGCATGGCTTTCTTTGGTGCCAGTGCCAATGTTGGAGGTAGTAGCAACATAGTAAACTACCAGACCAAAACCGATCTTGTTCACGGCATCACCTATGTTGTAGATGATGTCCATTGAGCTCGGGTCTAACACACTCGATAACAGGTTGCCCTCCATGGCCATATAGCCAATCGGGTAGATAGCCCAACCGACAATTAGGAACCAGGTCATGATCTTGTAACCGCGGTTGGCAACTTCGTCGGTAGATTGGTTAGCCACTTTTTTGCCTTCACCAAGCAGCACTTCATACAGTACACCTAAGTAACCTAGTGTAGAGATGATACCCCAAAGAATTGTATTGGCTGGATCAACTGCTTCGCCGATGAAACCAAATAGCAACATCAAGAACGACCACAAAATGAGTCGGAACATGAAACCTTTGGTGGCTCCGGCATGGCGCATAATCAGGAAAAACTCAACGCAAAGGAGAGGCACAGTAAGCAGCCAATCAATGTAACGGATGGCTATGGGTGATTCGCCTGTAGTAAAATACTGGTCGCGCATGTAGAAATAGTGAATGCCTGCAATAGCAACCACAAGGCCCGATACTAGTAGCGAAAGCTTGAACTTTGGATCTACGCGCGTGTACTCAAAAAAGAAGAAAACCGCAGAAGCCACCATCGCCATCGAACCGATGAAAAAAGTGACTGCAACGTAGTCGGTGCCATCAAGCACCGCGGATAGTAATGTGTTAGTCATGGTAGTAGGGTTTTAATGTTAATTTCCAAACACGATGTTAAGGCAAAAAGTTTGACGCCCAGTGCTTATTCTTAAAATTGAGTAAACATTACACATATAGTAGGTAGTTGAATTATAAGTGCTTACACTCAGATGAGTGAAAGCTGTAATTTTGGGTTAGGTGAATTGAACAGAAACCAGGTATTTAACACATCATAAGGTGCTTTTTTCACATTGATTGCGCATATCATATTATTTATAAAGTACTTGTAGTCATCATGATTGAATGTGATGCCACCCAAATTTAAGTGTGAACCGTGTTTAATGAGCGTGCTGACCGCATTAACGGGCGAAGACTCAAGTAGCGGCTAGCACTTAAATTTTGTGGTAAGTGATTTAGCAATGTAGCGCCTAACTCAAGGGCGGTGCCTAGGCACCCGAACAGCAGCCCGATTCGAAGGCTTTGTTATCTTCACGGCTCCAGCTCTCTCTGTGTACTATTGCTCGACTGAGTATTCGCAACATGACTATGGAATTCAAAGGCACCGACCGCTACATCGCCAACCGACCATTGCAAACGGCCGTGAACGCCGCCATCAAGCTGCTGCGCCCGCTACTCATCAAGGGCGAGCCCGGCACGGGCAAGACGCTCCTGGCCGAGGAGGTCTCCAGCGGCCTGGGGCTGAGGCTCGTCAGTTGGCACGTGAAATCGACCACCACGGCCCAGCAGGGGCTCTATGAGTACGACGCCGTAGCCCGCCTACGCGATTCGCAGCTGGGCGACGAGCGTGTGAACGACATCGCGAACTACATCAAAAAGGGCAAGCTTTGGCAGGCATTCGAGGCCGACGAGACGGTTGTGCTGCTCATCGACGAGATCGACAAGGCCGACATTGAGTTCCCGAACGATTTGCTGCAGGAGCTGGACAAAATGGAGTTCTACTGCTACGAGCTTGACCGCACGATCAGCGCCAAGCACCGCCCGCTAGTCATCATCACCTCGAACAATGAAAAGGAACTGCCGGATGCATTCC